>JANZPQ010000123.1:0-5449 GCA_038040945.1 Desulfobulbaceae bacterium
AAACAAGATCAGATAAAGGCTGAGCAGCTGGTCACGGCTGTGAATGGTATCCGTTGCCCCTACCTGGCGGTGAAGGTGTATCCACTGCGCTGGCAGGAATTTGTGGCCAACTCGGAACAGCGCTGTTATTTCTGTAAAAAAAGAACCTATAGCACCCTGCAAGCAGTGATGAAACACGACGATCACCCTTCCCTTCTCCTGGATGGCACTAATACCGATGATCTCCTGGAGCATCGGCCAGGATTGCTGGCCATCAAGGAACTTTCAGTGGGAACGCCCCTGGCCGATGCTTGTTTCAATAAAAATGATATCCGTTCACTGGCCAGGGAACTGGGGTTGACAAACTGTAATCAGCCATCAAACTCCTGCCTCGCAACCCGCGTCCCGCTTCATCAAAAAATCACCAGACCCCTTCTGGAGCGTATAGCGCAGGCCGAACAGTATCTCCAGAGAAGAGGTTTTGACGGTTGCAGGGCAAGGCCCTGGCAAGCCTCTGTTGTAATACAGCTTATGCGTTGTGACCTGGAAAAATTTATCAAAGAACCTTCTCGTTCTGAGATCATTAAACGCCTTGAAAAATTTGGATTTAATGAGGTACTTCTGGATACCAAGGGTCGCGACAAGGGTTAAAAACTTTTTCTCAAGAGATATCTATTTTTTCTTGATTCATAGCTTTGATTCAATTATGCTCTTTTATGAACGTGAAACGTCACAGCTTGATTTTAAAGGAGTGTAGAAAGGTTAAAGGAAAAAAAGATTACTAAAAATAGTCTCTTTTCTTTTGACAATTCAATATGCTTCTATTAAAGCATTGTCAAGCATTTGGAAGAAGGGGAACACTACGGTCTGCCCCTGTAAGGTTAAGAATGATTTTTCCAGGAGGGATTCATGAACAAAAAGGAATTAGTTGAAAGTATTGCAAGTGCTGCCGACATCAGCAAGGCTGCGGCAGAGAAAGCGTTGAACGGTACTCTTGCCGCCATTGCCGATGCATTGAAGCAAGATGACAAGGTTACTCTTGTAGGTTTTGGCACTTTTTCCGTTTCCAAACGTGAAGCACGTACCGGCAGGAACCCACAATCTGGAAAAACCATTAAGATTCCAGCCAAAAATGTTGCCAAGTTCAAGGCTGGCTCCAAACTTTCCGAGGCTATAAATTAAATTTCTTTCAATCAATGTATGTCGTTCATTATTGATTAATAGCCGTTGTTCAAGAACCTATCAGGGTTGAAGGTATAACGTTTTCTACAATGACAATGTGACCGTTCGACTCGATATGTTTGAGTTAAAAGCCGTACAGTAATATTACTGTACGGCTTTTTTTTATCAGAGTTTCTTTCGATGAAAAAATTACGTTCAGGATACACCACAGGAGCCTGTGCTGCAGCGGCCGCCAAGGCGGCCACTCTTCTGCTGCTCAGTGGCTTGGATCAAGATCAGGTGGTAATCCCCTTCCCTGATGGAACACGGGTCTCTTTTAAACTGTGCGCCTGTCAGTGGTCTGATCCAGCTCATACCACTGCCCTTGCCGCTGTAATCAAAGATGCAGGCGATGACCCTGATGTGACCAACGGGGCAAGGATCGAGGCTGAGGTCAGGTTTGGTCGCTCCTGCACCGTCCATGGCGCCCGCGACACTGGGCCGTCCATGGCCTGCGCCCCCCACGATGAAATGCCAGCTGAGCAGGCAAATGATGCGAGTCAAAGACTCAGGATCACCATTGTCGGGGGCAAAGGTGTTGGTACCGTAACCAAACCTGGACTTGCCGTCCCGGTGGGTGAACCCGCGGTGAATCCGGTCCCTGAAAAGATGATCAGAGAAGCAGTGGCTGAGGCCTTTTCCCTCTCTACCGATTGTGCTGAGACGACCCTGATCGTCACCATTTCCATCCCTGACGGGGAGGAATTGGCAAAGAAGACCTTGAACCATCGCCTGGGAATAATCGGCGGACTTTCCATACTGGGGACGACCGGAATCGTCAGGCCCGTCTCGGCTGAGGCCTGGACCGCCACCATCAGTGCCTCGATGGATGTCGCCCGTGCAGCAGGTGTGGAGGCAATAGTCATCTCTACCGGCAGGACATCTGAATCTGCGGTACAGCAGCGACTGCAGCTGCCTGATGAGGCCTACGTGATGATGGGAGATTACCTTCATTTTTCACTGGATGACGCAAGAAAGCATGGTTTTGCCGCCATCCATCTGGCTGCGATGTGGGCCAAGGTCTTGAAAGGGGCCATGCGAATCCCCCAGACCCATGTCCGCCATGGCGCCCTCGAAGTCGAAAATGCGATCGCTTTCCTGGCGACCTTGGGCACTTCCCCCGCTGTTCTAAACGGACTTGCCGGATCAAATACCGCCCGGGAAATCTATGACAGATTGATTGCCATGGATTGCCGTGAGAGTATCAGAAAGGTCTGTTGCGCAGCCCGCGATTATTGTCAAGAGGTGTCCGGCCTGCCGGTCACTGTTTATCTTGTGACCGCAGGAGCGACCGCAGGCCAGGGACGGCCCAGTGTCGCGAGCGCCATGGACGGCGCAGGAGCGACCAGCTGCAGACAGATTGTGGAATGCGTAGAAGGGAACCTGAGACAATGAAACAGACCAGGGTGCATCTCGTCGGAGTGGAAAGCTCCGGTCCATTTTCTGATACAACCCTAGCTGTTATACGGAATTCCGTGGCCTTGGTTCTTTCCAGACGACACCGGGCCAGACTCGCCTCAATCCTGGACGACCTTCCAGCGCTCTCCATTATTCCTATTACCCCGGTCCAGGAGGCCCTTGAAAAGGTAGCCCTGGAATTACAGCATGGTGACGTCGTGGTTGTGGCAAGCGGTGATCCTCTTTTTTTCGGAATTGGCCGCACCCTGCTCCAAGCCCTTGCCACTGATCGCATCGTGATTTATCCAGCCCTTTCATCCATGCAGATCGCCTTTTCCCGCTTCAGGATCCCCTGGGATGACGCCGGATTCCTCTCTCTGCATGGCCGTGAGCTCAAAAGCCTCGCCTCCACCATCCTGATTCATGACAAGCTCTTTCTCTTTACTGATCAGAGGAATAGTCCTGACCGGATCGCCCTCGCCCTGCTGAGAGAATGCGGCCAAGATATCAATTCACTCTATCATGTTCATGTGGCAGAAAATCTGGCCATGGAGGATGAACGATTACATACCGGCACCCTCTCAGAGATTGGACAGCGATCCTTTGGCCCCCTAAGTGTGATGATCCTGATAAAGACTCGGCCATCACCTGAAGAGAGTTGTTTCGGCCTCACAGAGGATGAGATCACCCACAGTCGCGGTCTGATCACCAAAAATGAAGTGCGGGCCGCAAGCCTGCACGCCCTGCGTCTGCCGCGGCGCGGTGTGCTCTGGGATATAGGCGCTGGTTCAGGATCAATCGGCCTTGAGGCGGCGCGTCTTTTTCCTGAACTTCAGGTCTTTGCCGTGGAACGTGAAGAGAGACAGGTTGAAAACATTATGGCAAACCGCAAGCACTTCCATGCCTGGAATCTGCAGCCACGGCAAGGAAGCGCCCCGGACGCCCTGGCAGGACTGCCTGCTCCGGATCGGGTCTTTATCGGCGGCAGCGGCGGCCAGCTTCGTGCCATTATTGATCATGCAGCAGAGCGCCTGACCCCTGGCGGCAGGATTGTGGTCAATGCCGTTCTCGAAAAAACGGCACAGGAGGCGCCACAATTCCTTCATGAAAACGGACTGCAAGTCACCCTCAGTGAGATCAAGGTGATGCGGCGCTGCTCCCCCGATCAGGAAATTCAAACCATGCATCCCATTACCATTATTGTCGGCCGGAAAAAGGAAGAGGAGAAAAGAGATGAGTGAACGTAATCAGCAGCCGATTGCCTTTGTCGGGGCAGGACCCGGAGATGTAGAGCTGATAACCGTGAAGGGGAGACGACTGCTTGATAGTGCCGACTGTATCGTCTATGCCGGCAGCCTGGTCAATCCAGCAATTCTGACTGGCTGCAAGGCGGCAGCAATCCATGATTCCGCCGGGATGAATCTGGAAGAGATCATTGCAACCATGACAACCGCCTGGCACACTGGTCAATCCGGGGTCCGTCTGCACACCGGCGATCCTTCCATCTACGGGGCCATTAAAGAGCAGATGCAGAGGCTGGATGCCTCCAATATCCCCTATATTGTCGTGCCGGGCGTCAGCTCCGCCTTTGGCGCTGCTGCCGCCTTAAAAGCTGAACTGACCCTGCCGGAGGTCGCCCAGACTGTCATCATTACCCGCCAGGAGGGGAGAACTCCGGTGCCGGAGCTAGAAAAACTCCGACTCCTGGCCGCGCATCAGACCACCATGCTTATCTTTCTCTCCGTCTCCATGATTGAGACGGTGGTCCTTGAACTGCTGGCCGGCGGCTATCCCAACGATACCCCTGTAGCCGTGGTTGAAAAAGCGACCTGGGACAATGAGCAGGTTGTCTCAGGAACCCTGGCCGATATCGCTGCCAAGATCCGCGCGGCCGGTATCTCTAAGACTGCGATCATCTGCGTGGGCCGTGTCTTTGGAGATCTGCCGCTTGCAGCCGTATCAAAACTCTACGACAAGGACTTCAGCCATGGCAGTCGAGCAGCACAAGGGTAAAGACTCGGCTGATAACTCGGCCAGAGGACTGCTCGCGGTCTTCACCGGCAACGGCAAGGGCAAGACTACGGCGGCGCTCGGTCTGGCCTTCCGGGCCCTCGGACATGGACATCGGGTCTGTATCATCCAGTTTATCAAGGGAAGCTGGAAGTACGGCGAGCTTAAAGCCGCCGACAGCTTCAAGCCCCTGCTTGATTTTCATGTAATGGGTCGGGGTTTTACCTGGAAGTCCGATGATCTGGAAAAAGATAAGGCAGCGGCCCGTGAGGCCTGGGACTTCGCCGTGCAGACCATCCGGGAAAGCAGGCACGAGCTGCTTATCCTGGACGAGCTCACCTATCTTTCCCATTATAAGATCATTGAAGAAGGGGAGATTCTGGCCGTTCTCCGCAACAAACCCCCTGCCATGCATATCGCCATCACCGGTCGCTATGCCTCTGAGGCCCTGATTGAACTCGCCGATCTGGTCACCGAGATGCGAGAGATAAAACACCCCTTTCAAAATGGGATCAATGCGCAGAGAGGGATGGAGTTCTGAAGAGTGTACCAGCAAAGACGTCACACTCCGTCCAAATATTGACAGCGGAGGTATGCGGAAGTAAGGTAAGCGACTCCATCTGTCTGGTATACAGACATCTATTCCCACTTTTTTCTACCAGGGAGAAAACAACATGGAATCTTTTGAGACATTACTTGAGATATCAACCAAGATCCACGGACATATCTGCGCCGGTCAGGTGATCGGGGTGCGGATGTCAATGATCGGCCTTGAGGCCATCGGCATTCAGGACCCCAAGGGACTGGATCGAAAAAAGCTCTACGTCATGGTTGAGATTGA
>JANZPQ010000124.1:0-4018 GCA_038040945.1 Desulfobulbaceae bacterium
ATTGATTCTGCTTTACGTATTGCCTTGATGCAAGGTGGCTGAGCAGGCCCCTCTTTGGGTTTGGCTCTGGATGAGCCAAAAGATAATGATAAAGTTTTTGAAAACGGTGGTCTGAAGTTCCTCGTAGAGGAAGGTCTGTTAAGCACATGTGGTACAGTTCGTGTCGATTATGTCGACGCTGGCCCACGTTCCGGTTTTGGCATTACTTCCAGTAATCCTATTAGTGGGGGCGGTGGTGGTGGGTGTAGCTCGGGTTCTTGCAGCTCGGGTGGATGTAGCTGATTGCCATAGTTCAGGTTCTTTAGCGAGTCTCATTTCTTTGAGACTCGCTTTTTTTCATTCCGCGCCCGTTTCTGCATAGTCAAAAGATTGACACGTCGTTGACTTGCCCCTACCTTTAGCTGTAAACAAAAAAGACTCGAGTAGAGAGTCAAGGTCCTCTCGAATCGTTCCACTTACCTTCCACGTCATAGTCAGGAGGAGAGTTTCATGCAGTTTGATAAATTTACCATAAAGTCGCAGGAAGCGATTCAGGCGGCCCAGCAACTCGCTCAAAACAAATCCCATCAAGAGATTCAGTCGGCGCATCTGGCCAGGACCATTCTCGAACAACCTGAGGGGGTTGTCGTGCCGGTACTTCAGAAAATGGGGGTTGATCCTGCCATTATCTTGATGGAGCTGAATAAAATCATTGAAAAGATTCCCCAGGTTTCGGGAAGTGGTGCCGGTCAGGCGTATATCTCGGGAGAACTGAAGCAGGTCATCGACAAGGCATTCTCTACTGCCAGCCAGATGCAGGATGAATTTGTCAGCCAGGAACATCTCTTCCTCACCCTTATTAAAGAGGGAAAGTCAGAGACCTCCAAGATGCTGCGCAATAAGGGCGTCGATGAAAAAGGCTTTCTGACCGCCCTGACCACCATCCGCGGCAATCAGCGGGTTACCGATCAGTATCCTGAGGAAAAGTATCAGGCCCTGGAAAAATATGCGCGCAACCTGACTGATATTGCCAGAAAAGGGAAGCTCGATCCGGTCATTGGCCGTGATGAGGAGATCCGCCGGGTGATTCAGGTCTTATCCCGGCGAACCAAAAATAATCCCATTCTGATCGGTGAGCCAGGGGTTGGTAAAACGGCCATCGCTGAAGGCCTTGCCCAGCGCATTGTCAATGGTGATATCCCCGCTACGCTCGAAGGAAAACAGGTCGTTTCCCTCGATCTCGGTTCATTGATTGCAGGGGCAAAGTACCGAGGAGAGTTCGAGGACAGGCTGAAGGCAGTGTTGAAAGAAGTTGAAGCGCGAGCCGGCGAGATTATTCTCTTCATCGATGAAATTCATACACGGGGGGGGGCGGGGGCCGCTGAAGGATCCATGGATGCCTCCAATATGCTGAAACCCGCGTTGGCCCGCGGTGAGTTGCACTGTGTCGGGGCCACCACCCTTGATGAGTATAGAAAGTATATTGAAAAAGATGCTGCCTTGGAACGAAGATTCCAGCCGGTTCTTGTCCAGGAACCCAGCGAGGAAGATACCATTGCCATCCTCCGCGGCATCAAGGAAAAATATGAGGTGCATCATGGCGTCCGGATCCAGGATGCCGCTACGGTTGCAGCTGTCATTCTGTCGAATCGTTATATTACCGATCGTTTTCTTCCTGATAAGGCCATTGATCTCATTGACGAGGCGGCAGCCTCTCTGCGTATCGAGATTGATTCCATGCCCACTGAGATTGATGAGCTGGAACGCAAGAAGATAAAGATGGAGATAGAGCAGGAGGCCCTGAAAAAGGAAAAAGATGCTGCGTCGAAAGAACGTCTTGTAGAGTTGAGAAAAAAACTTGGTGAACTGAATGATACTTTAAGTGGTATGAAGGGGCAGTGGACCACGGAGCGCGATGTTATTCAAAGTATTCGCCAGATCAAGGCGAGTATTGATGAAGCCCATATGGAGGAACAGCGGGCGGAGCGGATTGGGGACCTGAGCAAGGTGGCGGAAATCCGTTATGGGAGAGTTATTCAACTGCAGAAAGAGCTTGAAGAGACCAACACCAAGCTGCAACTGATTCAGGAAAAACATCAGATGCTGAAAGAGGAGGTGGGGGCGGAAGATATTGCTGCAGTGGTTGCAAAATGGACCGGTATCCCGGTAGACAAACTCCTGGAAGGCGAAAAAGACAAACTTGTCCATGTTGAAGCAGCGCTTGCAGCCAAGGTAGTCGGCCAGGAGGATGCCATCAAGGCGGTTGCCAATGCGGTGCGCCGGGCCCGGGCCGGGCTGCAGGATCCAGATCGTCCGCTGGGCTCTTTTATCTTTCTCGGCCCCACCGGAGTAGGGAAGACGGAACTCGCCAGGTCGCTTGCAGATTTTCTTTTTGATAGTGTTCAGGCCATGATTCGCATTGATATGTCTGAATTTATGGAAAAACATTCCGTTGCTCGGCTTATTGGCGCCCCGCCAGGCTATGTAGGGTATGAAGAAGGTGGGTATTTGACGGAGGCCGTTCGCAGGCGTCCCTATTCGGTAGTGCTTCTGGATGAGATCGAAAAGGCGCACCCAGATGTCTTTAATGTCCTGCTGCAGGTGCTTGATGATGGAAGGATGACCGATGGCAAGGGGAGGACGGTGAATTTTAAAAACACTATTTTGATCATGACCTCAAATCTGGGCAGTGATCTGATCCTCAGGATGGCAGAGGAGCATGCAGGGGATGATGTGGTCCGCAATCAAATCGAAGAACTTCTGCATCAGAAGTTTAAGCCGGAGTTTCTCAACAGAGTGGATGAAACGATTATCTTTCACAGTCTGTCCAAAAAGGACATGCGCTTCATTATAGATATCCAGCTGCAGAGACTGGTCACAAGACTGGAAGAGAGAAAGTATAAACTCACTGTCACTGATGCGGCAAAAGAGTTTCTGGTTGACGCCGGCTTCAATCCCTTGTTTGGGGCGCGTCCCTTGAAAAGGGCTATCCAGCGTTTTCTGGAAGACCCTCTGGCTATGGAACTTTTAGGTGGGAGTATCCAGGAGGGTGACCATATCGTGGTTGATCTCCAAGAGGGGAAGCTTCACTTCAGCACTTGAGCTTCTCCAGCAGATAGCAGTGTGTAGCAGGATTGTATAAGGGGAAAGAGGTGGCAAGGGTCACTCCTTTCCCCTTTACCTTTTTGGCAGGATATGGTTTTTGGGGATTGAAACCTATTTGTTACGAGTGGCATAAACAGAAACCTCAGACTAAAAGAGATATGAAATGAGTAGTGATGTGAATGAGTTGACGGTTAATTATGAAGAGGATGGTATCCTTCTGGTGAAAGAACTGGATAAAGAGATCTTGTCAAAAGGGGCGTGGACCACCATTTTGTTCCGCTATCAAAACTGGAACAAGGGCAAAGAAGAGTACAGTAAGGATATGTATATGATCCGTCGCTACCAGAAGCGGGAAGGGGAGTATCTCCCGAAATCTAAATTTAATATCTCAAGTCCGGAGCAGGCGCAGAAGATAATTGCTGCCCTGCAAAAATGGATCAGTGAGTAAGGAGGAAGAGAAGCGAACTCTTTTTTTGTCTGATCGACTCCCTGTTTTCATTTATTTTGCCAAGGGATGGGCATGTGCCATAACCTAACATCCTGACTTGTCGTGTTGTTCCTGAGAATGATGAATCTGTTGTGCGGTGATGGCCTTTTTTGTTGTTGACACGGGGTCCCTGATTGAGTAGTTTGCCGCGGTCCTCGGGTGAGAGGCAAATGTCGCAAATCGCCTGAGGGAAGCTGGAGAGTAAAACGAACGACCTGAAGAAGAAAGTTATTGACAGGTTGTTTTTGATTGATTAGATTGGCGACTTCGCCGCGGCCTGTACCGCGTGTCTGTCTTGCAGGTTGAGGCAGGAAAAATGATCCTTGAAAACTGAATAGCAGCAAACAGCAAACGGTCCCAAGGGTGCATTTATGCATCCGCCGGTACCTTCGCTTCGGCGACGATACCGGGTTGTAAAAGAGTAAGCAACTGAGCAATCAGTTCAGG
>JANZPQ010000125.1:0-5805 GCA_038040945.1 Desulfobulbaceae bacterium
GATACCCGCGGCAGTCACTTTTATCTGGCCCTCTACTGGGCGCAATGTCTGGCCGAGCGGACTGAGGATGCCGGCCTGCAGGCGCGGTTCAGCAAGATTGCTGCGGCCTTTGCTGCCGCTGAAGAGAAGATCGTGACTGAGCTGGCACAGGCCCAGGGCCAGCCCGTGGATATCGGCGGCTACTACCATCCGGACCAGGAAAAGCTTGTCCGGGCCATGCGGCCCAGCCCGACCTTCAATGCTATTATCGATACGATGTATTCAGGGAGCGCGGAGGCGGACAGTAAACGGCTATTGCCCCATGTCGTCCGCCTCCTGAATGCTCTTGCCGAATCCAAAATGTAAAAAGGCCCGCCATGATGTACATGGCGAGCCTTTTTGCGTTATCCATGGATGGTGGATGAGTATCGTTGAACTTAATCGCTCTCTAAGAGTTTTGTCTGATCCGTAGAAAATGTTCTTTGGAAGATTCTCCGGGGTGACACAGTCACCCCGGAGTTGATGTACGTGTCAGGGAATTAAGCCTGCTTGGATCCCATCTGGAAGTCGAAATAGGCATGACCTCCGTGCTCGGTAATATCGAGCCCCTCAAGCTCCTCTTCTGCGGTGACCCGCAGGCCGACAGTGGCCTTCAGAATCCTGAAGAGGATATAACAGCAACCGAAGGACCAGATAAAGGCGGTACCGATACCAAGGAGCTGGACGCCGACAAGATGGGCGGTCACTCCCTCGATGTTGAAGAGAGCTGCGGCCAGGGTTCCCCAGGCGCCTTTGATGCCATGGACGGAGATGGCGCCGACTGGATCATCGATGCCGATCCGGTCAAAGAAGAGGACTGAGAAGACCACGAGTATGCCGGCAATGGCCCCGATGATGATGGAGCTCGTCGGTGAGACATTGGCACAACCGGCGGTAATGCCCACCAAGCCGGCCAGGGCCCCGTTCAGGCTCATGCCTATCTCCGGTTTCTTGAAGATGAGCCAGGAGGTCAGCATAGCGGTAACGCATCCGGCCGCGGCTGCCAGATTGGTGTTGACAAAGATCATGGCAATACTGGTATCGCCTATAGTTGTGGAACCTGGATTAAAGCCGAACCAGCCCAGCCAGAGGATAAAAACACCGAGTGCGGCCAAGGGGATGTTGTGGCCGGGAATAGCCTTTACTTTGCCACTCTTTGTATACTTGCCGATGCGTGGTCCGATGACCAGGGCACCTGCCAGCGCAGCCCAGCCACCTATGGAGTGGACGACCGTTGAACCGGCAAAATCAATAAAGCCAAGTTTTCCCAGCCAGCCGCCGCCATGGAAGAGGCTGCCCCATGCCCAACTGCCGAATATCGGGTAGATAAAGGCAGAGATAACCGCGCTGTAGATAATATAGGTCACGAACTTGGTCCGTTCGGCCATGGCCCCGGAAACGATGGTGGCTGCTGTGGCGGCGAACACAACCTGAAACATCCAGAAGGCGAGTATCCAGGGGTCGCCACCAACTGTAAAATCACTGAGGAAAAAACCGTCTGTGCCGAACCAGCCAGTGGTGGTAGTGCCAAACATCAGGCCAAAACCGATGGCCCAGAAGGCGAGGGAGCCAACGGCGAAGTCCATCAGATTTTTCATCATGATATTGATCGAGTTCTTAGCCCGCGTGAAGCCGGCCTCAACACAGGCAAATCCGGCCTGCATGAAGAAAACCAAAGCGGCGCAAACCAGGGTCCATACATAATTCAGGTTGGTCTGTACACCTTTGATCGCGTCCGCATTCGTCATAATTGTCGGTGCCGCCTCTTCACCTGCCCAGCATAGGGCAGGCACAGCCAGCAGGGCCAGAAATACCAGTAGCAATTTCTTCATAGGATTACCTCTGTCAGGAAAATTTTTAGCGAAGCTCGTGGGCTCCGAAACGGTTCTTTGTCTCATCTCTATTTTCTAGATAGCCTCCCTGCCTTTTTCCCCGGTACGGATTCGGTAGACCTCATCGACAGGCAGCACAAATATCTTGCCATCTCCGATCTTGCCTGTCCGGACACTGTTCATGATGGCCTCCACCACTTCATCCACCCGGCTTGCCTCCACCACAATCTCCACCTTGACCTTGGGGATAAAGTCCACCTGGTATTCAGCGCCTCGGTAAATCTCGGTGTGTCCTTTTTGCCTGCCAAACCCCTTGACCTCGCTCATGGTCAGCCCCGTGACTCCCAGGGAGGTTAGAGCCTCCTTCAGTTCATCTAGTTTGAATGGCTTAATGATGGCCTCAATTTTTTTCATACTCTTCTCCCATGGTTGTGGTGCTGTGCTCTGATCCATATCTTGGTGTAGTCCAGGACAGCAGCCAATCAAATAATGAACAAGTCAAAAAACGGTTAATTCCTTAGAAGCATTAAGTGTGCCAGTATGGAATTTTAACTGAAAAATATTATAAATGTCGATTAGTATAAATATCTTAGCAGCTCCACTGTGGCCGAGTGTCGGACCGTGCCTGCCGCACAGCAATGATACAAAATTGTAATATATTAAGATATTGTTACACGTAAACGTATTATATTTCTTGAAAGGTCGATCAGCTTTTGGGAGGAGCGTCGGGCCAGGATGGTGTCGCCATCGCTATCGATCAGCTGTGGCGATAGTTCGATAAAAGAGGATCCATTCTAGAAGCTCTTCCTTTCCTTTCGTATCCCCCGCTCTTTTTCAGAGTCTGTCGTGCCTATCACCATTTTCTCTACCAAATTGTAAACCCCCTCTCAAATTGTCATCTTTTGCACAAAATGGATTCATGGGCATTTTGTAGTTCCTCAACGGTTCATGCTGCTAAAATCCTTGACAGTAAAGGATTTATGAATTTTTAATTTTTTGGCACACTGTTTGTAGTAGTCATGGCAAGACAAAAACCGCTCTGCTTTCAGGGCAGAACGTTTTGAGGACATTTTGTTCTTCACAGGTTGTACAAACTTTAACCCGTTTGTAAGGAGTTACAGGCATGAAAAAGATGAGAAAGGTGGCAATTTACGGTAAAGGCGGCATCGGCAAGTCAACCACGACCCAGAACTTGGTGGCCGGATTGGCGCAGATGGGCAAAAAAATCATGGTCGTCGGCTGCGACCCCAAGGCTGACTCCACCCGTTTGCTGCTGGGCGGACTCTCCCAGAAATCGGTGCTCGACAGCCTGCGCGAGGAAGGCGAGGACGTGTTGCTCGAGAATATCCGCAAGAAGGGATATGGCGATACCTGGTGCGTTGAATCAGGCGGACCCGAGCCCGGCGTTGGCTGTGCCGGTCGCGGCATCATCACCTCCATCAATATGCTGGAATCCCTTGGCGCGTATGCCGAGAGTGAGGAGCTTGATTATGCCTTTTATGATGTTCTGGGCGACGTGGTCTGCGGTGGATTTGCCATGCCTATCCGTGACGGCAAGGCCGAGGAGATCTATATCGTCTGTTCCGGTGAGATGATGGCCATGTACGCGGCCAACAACATCTGCAAGGGGATCATGAAGTTCGCCCAATCCGGCGCTGTCCGCCTTGGCGGCTTGATCTGCAACTCCCGGGCCGTTGACAATGAAAAGGAGAGGATTGAGGAGCTGGCCAAGATGCTCGGCACCCACATGATCTACTTTGTTCCCAGGGATAATGATGTCCAGCGGGCGGAGATCAACCGCAAGACCGTGATTGAGTGGAACCAGGACGCGCCGCAGGCCGCTCATTATCGGGGTCTGGCCAAGGCCATTGACGAAAACACACATTTTGTGATTCCCAAGCCGCTGGAGATGGAAGATCTGGAAAAACTGCTCATGGATTTTGGACTTATGAACTAAGGAATCGACTGAAGGTTGAAGGCTGAAGACTGAAGGGGTATGTGCTCCAAATTCTTCGACCAGAACTCCTTCAGCCTTCAGACTATAAACCTTCAGCCTTAAAAAATAATACAGGGAGAAAAGAATATGTTGACCATGATTAGAGCCATTGTCAGACCAGAGAAAGCGGACAAGATCCTTGCAGCCCTTATGGATGCAGGGTTTCCTTCAGTAACCAAATACGGGGTGGCGGGACGCGGCAAGCAGCGCGGCATAAAGATTGGTGAAGTCACCTATGATGAGATTCCCAAGGTCATGCTGATGAGCGTGATCAATCCTGCGGATAAGGATTTTGTCCTGGATACCATCATGAAAACAGCCAAGTCCGGAGTGAAGGGTGCTTTCGGTGACGGCAAGATCTTTGTCAGTGAGGTGGAGGAGGCCTACACCATCAGCTCCGGGGTCAAGGAGACAGAATTTGAATCTGAAAGGGGGCCGGTATGAAAGAGGTGATTGCGATAGTGCGCATCAATATGATGAATCAGACCAAGCAGGCCTTGACCGATGCCGGTATTGACGCCTTTTTTGCCCATGAGGCCCATGGCCGCGGCAAGGGTTTTGTCAATATGCATGTCCTAGAGGGGGCGAATCAGGGCTATGAAGAGGCAGCCTCCCTCCTTGGCGAGAAAGGCAAGTTGTATGCCAAACGGATGGTGACGGTGGTGGTGAAAGATGAGCTGGTCAGTGATGTGGTCGAGGCGATCATCAAGACCAATCAGACCGGCAAGCCAGGTGACGGCAAGATCTTTGTCCTGCCTGTGGCCGATGCGATCCGGGTTCGTACCGGAGAGACGGGCATGAAGTCCATCATCTAATATGATCAAGAAGGAGTAGGTGAAATGGCAACAACAACCAAGAAAAAAATCGTGCAGTGGGATCCTGCCCATGTCAAGGCGGAGCTGCTGGCTAAGTACCCGTCGAAGGTAGCCCGCAAGCGCTCCAAACAGATCATGATCAATGAGGCTCTGGAGAACGAAACGCCAGAGATTACGGCAAATGTTCGTACCACCCCCGGAATTATCTCCATGCGCGGTTGTACTTATGCCGGCTGCAAGGGGGTTATCATGGGCCCGACTCGCGACATCGTCAATCTGGTGCACGGGCCCATCGGCTGCAGCTTTTACGCCTGGCTGACCCGTCGCAACCAGACGGATGCCGGGCTGGATGGCGCGAATTACATAAATTACTGCTTCAGTACCGATATGCAGGATTCGGATATCATCTTTGGTGGTGAGAAGAAGCTGGAAAAAGCCATCCAGGAGGCCTACGACCTCTTTCATCCCCGCTCCATCGCCGTCTTTGCCACCTGTCCGGTGGGTCTGATCGGTGACGATATCCATACCGTGACCAAAAAAATGAAGGAAAAATTCGGCGACTGTAATGTCTATGCCTTTTCCTGCGAAGGATATAAAGGCGTTTCCCAGTCTGCCGGCCATCATATTGCCAACAACCAGGTCTTTAAGCATATTGTCGGCGAAAATGATGCGGAGAAACCGGGCAAATACAAGATCAACCTGCTGGGCGAGTACAACATCGGCGGCGACGGTTTTGAGATCGATCGTATCTTCAAAAAATGCGGCATCACCAATATCGCCACCTTTTCGGGCAACTCCACCTATGACCAGTTTGCCTCGGCCCATAAAGCCGATCTGAACGCGGTCATGTGCCACCGCTCCATTAACTATGTGGCCGATATGCTGGAGACCAAATTTGGCATCCCCTGGATCAAAGTGAATTTTATCGGTGCCGATGCCACGGCAAAGTCGTTGCGCAAGATCGCAGAGTATTTTGGTGACAAGGATCTCATTGCCACGGTTGAGAAGGTTATTGCCGAGGAGATGCCGAAGGTCCTGGCGGCCCGCACCGATGTTCGCACCCGCACCGAGGGCAAGACGGCGATGATGTTCCTCGGTGGTTCCCGGGCCCATCATTATCAGGAGTTGTTCAACGAGATGGGTA
>JANZPQ010000126.1:0-2946 GCA_038040945.1 Desulfobulbaceae bacterium
CGGCCAGTTCAAGATTGGTTCCAATATGGGTCTGGACACCGAATTTGACTATCAGTTTGGCGAGAAAGAATACAACTCGGCCAATACCTCTACCCGAATAGATCAGGATATCAGCAACTACGCCTTTATTGCTGATTTCTGGGCTAACGTCGACGCCCTTACCGGTCACGCCATGTACTTTCACACCAGCGGTGATGACAATGAGAAAGATAGCGACGCCACCAGCTACGGTTTCGGTACATCCGGCACCGGCACCGGCTCTGACTTCGAGCCTCTCTATATCCTGACCGGCGTCTTTGGCAATATCCTCAATGCTGACCAGGGTGGTGTTTTAGATAGCCACGGTGCTCTCGCAAGAACTGCCGGTGTTCATGCCATCGTTCTCACTGCGGACTATGCAGCTACCCAGGACCTGACCCTGCATGCCGGCTTCGGTTACGCCATGGCTGACAAAGAGAAGGTTAATGTGGATGACGAGTACGGTTTTGAGTACAACGTAGGTGCTGCCTACAGACTGCAGGACAACCTGATCTATGCCGTACACCTTGGGTATCTTGATACCGGTGATTTCTTCAAGAGAGGAAAAGCCGCAACAGAGCTTAACGATATCGTCCTGGCCAGCCATCATCTGACCATGAGCTTCTAATACGTCCTGACGTAGGAAAAGTATGATACTGATCCCCTGTCGTTCATTCGACAGGGGATTTTTTTTATGCTACGCTTCAAAGGCTGATTTCACGAGAAGATTGTAACTCTCCTCATCACCCCTCGTTACCATGCACCGCATGGGAATAGAGTGCGGATGCGCCGCATCCAGCGCAGGGGAACCAGAAGTAAAAACGTGATCTCGCGCAGAGACGCAGAGGCGCGGAGAAGGACAAAAAAAGTTTTTCTCTGCGCCTCTGCGCCTCAGCGCGAGTAATACTGCAGACACACCCATGACTCCATCCTCGCCCTGCACCGAATCCAAGCAGCACCTTTTTCTGGCCAGCGGCAGGAACCCCGCCCAGGCCCGTCAACAGGCCAGCCATTTCATGAAGAGCACCCAACTCGTTGTCTATCACTCCATTCTCATCAAGGAGGAAGAGATCCTTCCTGCCGGCAGTGAGCGTTTCTGGCTGGAGATCGAATCCGGGATCACCGCCAACCGCGCCTTCTGCCGGACTATGCTTCAGGAACTTCAGGAGACCGGCCTGAGAGAGGTTGACGACCTGCTCACCCTGGAGCCGGGATACCCCAGCAAGGTCCTGCACATCCTGACCCATATGCTCGATGGTTTTATCGGCATTGATTCGGTTTTTTACAACCTGGAGGAAGAAAGCCACTGGCTGAGCGAATCCCTCCGCGCAACCATCCGGCAGAGGCCGCATCATTACTGGCTGGTGCCGGTATGGCACGGAACAGTGACCCGCTCCCTGCTGCATGTAACTCAAAAATAGCTTGGATCAGTCCCGTTTTCTGGTTCCCATGCGGTGCCTTGTTGTATTTCTCGTACGTTACGAATGTATATAAGGCCCACACCATCCTTGATATGACTCCTTCTATGGAAACCACTCCTCTCAGCACCATTGGTTCAATTAAAAAAACGACCATACAAAGAGTTACATAACTCTCTGTAAACAAAATAATTCTTTTTTATTTTCAAAAAAACACTCAATTCTTCCTTGTTTTCCAACTTTTTTGCACCTATTATTATAATTAATGTTAATGCGCTGTTAGTAAAACCTGTCATCAATTTACATCAGTGGAGAGCAATATGGAGAACAAGCGAAGATACTTCAGAATAGAGGTCCAAGAAATGGAGGCTGATATCTCCGACGATATCGGATTTTGTTCCGCACAAGTAAAGGATGTTTCCCGATTCGGCATCTGCCTCTCTGAGATGACGAGAAAACCGTCTATTGAGGGTGACAAGTTTCTACTTATCATCTCCGACCAGAAGGGGCACCGTTACAAAATGCATGTCCAAGGCAGGTGGGAGGAAGGACAGGGAGCTGACAGTATATTAGGGGCAGAAATAAAAAACGCTCCCTGGAGTTGGACCGAGTTTATCTCCACCTTAGAGCCGATAAAAGACGATGCCTGGGGCCCCTCCGGAAAAATGTAGAATTCATCTACATCACCAGTTTCAAAGAGACAATGGACATGCCGGGGCAATAAGAACATCGAGTGCCTGCGCCTTGACCTTGGAAATCCGGGAGAGTCTCTGTATAGCCTCCAGGGACAGCTCAGACAGACCATAGAGCCTTTTTACATCCTCAATCATTGCCAGCCACAGACGGGCTGTCATGTCGGCATCAGCCGCAGCCCGATGAAAGGTGCCTTTCACCTGCAGCTTTTTATAGCGGACCAAGGCCTCCAGCTTATGAGTTGAGAGATGCGGGTAGATACGGCGTGCAACCCGAAGGGTACAGACCGTTTCATTTATTCTTTCCCTGCCTATATGGGCCAGTTCGGCATCGAGAAATCTGGCGTCAAAGGGGGCATTATGGGCAACCAGTGGGTGTTGGCCGATAAAATCAGCAAATCCGGCCATGACCTCAGCGCTGCCGGGGGCACCTTGTACCATCGCGTTGCTGATTCCCGTAAGCCCCTCGATGAAGGAGCTGACAAAAATGGCTGGATTCATCAGGCTGTGAAAGCGATCAATGATTCTGCCATTCTCAACCAACACTGCGCCGATCTCAATGGCGCGGTCTCCCCGCCGGGGTGACAGACCTGTTGTCTCAAAATCGAAAACGATGACCGGGAAATTACCCATGAATCAATTCATCCTGCAGACAATTCTGCTGCTGCATTCTTAGCATTTTCTTACACCCAAGCCTCTTGCAAAAGTCATAAAAACGAAGGGTTGTCATTTCGACCAACGGGAGTAATCTTCAGTGCAGCACCGGAGTAAAAGATTTCTGTTCATTCGTATTTAAGTTGAAGCTCAACAACCGTCAG
>JANZPQ010000127.1:0-3770 GCA_038040945.1 Desulfobulbaceae bacterium
CGAGCGCATCGCCTTCTGAAAGGCCTCTTTAAAGGTACGGCCCATGGCCATGGTCTCACCCACGGATTTCATGGCTGTGCCCAGTATATCCTCCGCCTCGGGAAATTTCTCAAAGGTAAAACGGGGGATCTTGACCACACAATAATCTATGGTCGGCTCAAAGGCAGCGTAGGTCTCGCGGGTAATATCATTTTTAAGCTCATCGAGGGTAAAACCGACGGCCAGCTTGGCGGCAATCTTGGCAATGGGAAAGCCGGTGGCCTTGGAGGCCAGGGCCGAACTCCGGGAGACCCTGGGGTTCATCTCGATGATCATCAACTCGCCGTCCTGAGGATTGACCGCAAACTGCACATTGGAGCCACCGATCTAAACCCCGATCTCTCTGATAATGGCAATGGCCGCATCGCGCATCTCCTGATACTCACGATCAGTCAGGGTCTGGGCCGGGGCCACAGTAATGGAATCACCGGTATGCACCCCCATGGCGTCCATGTTCTCAATGGAGCAGATGATCACCACGTTGTCCTTGCAGTCGCGCATCACCTCAAGCTCAAATTCCTTCCAGCCAAGCAGACTGCGCTCGACCATGATCTCAGTGGTCATGGACAGATCAAGGCCGGACACAGAGAGCGCCTCCAGCTCCTGGCGGTTATAGGCGACGCCGCCACCGGTTCCGCCAAGGGTGAAACTGGGACGGACAATGACAGGAAAGCCGATGGCATCACCGGCCGCCATGGCATCTTGCAGGGTATGGACGATCTCTGATTCAGGAACCTTAAGCCCGATGGCCTGCATGGCCGTCCGGAACTCTTCCCGTCCTTCCGCCTTTCTGATGACATCAACCTTGGCGGCCAGCATCTCGACCTTGTACTTGTCAAGGACACCAGCTTCTGACAGTTTGATGGCCACATTGAGTGCGGTCTGTCCGCCAAGGGTAGGCAGGAGGGCGTCCGGCCGCTCTTTTTCGATGACCTTGGTTACCATTTCCATGGTAATGGGCTCGATATAGGTACGGTCGGCAAGCTCCGGGTCGGTCATGATGGTGGCAGGATTGGAGTTGATGAGCACAACCTCATACCCCTCTTCCTTCAGCGCCTTGACGGCCTGGGCACCGGAATAGTCAAATTCACAGGCCTGACTGATAATAATGGGACCAGAGCCAATGATAAGGATCTTGTGGATATCGGTTCGTTTTGGCATGGGATAATCAATGAGGAATGAGGAATGAGGAATTACGAATTACGAATGAAAGCTCCGCATCATCGCGATAAACCGGTCAAAAAGATACAATGAATCGTGCGGTCCGGGGGCATGTTCCGGATGATACTGGACGGAGAAGGCGGGATAATGACGATGACGCATCCCTTCAAGGCTACCATCGTTCAAATTGATATGGGTCAACTCAATACTTTCTTTGTCCAGAGTGTCAGGATCCACAGAAAAGCCGTGATTCTGCGAGGTAATCTCCACATGCCCTGTGAGCAGATCTTTAACCGGCTGATTTCCACCACGATGGCCGAATTTCAATTTGAAGGTAGAAGCGCCATAAGCAAGTCCAAGAATTTGATGCCCAAGGCATATCCCGAAGACAGGGGTTTTGCCGAGAAGTCCCCGCACTGTCTCCACCACGCCCTGGACACCGGCGGGATCCCCGGGCCCGTTTGACAGGAAGACGCCATCCGGCTTCATGGCCAGAATGGTCGCAGCATCAGTTGAGGCCGGCACCACCTGTACCTGACACCCTTTTTCGGTCATGATGCGTAGCTGATTGAATTTTACCCCGCAATCAAGGGTCACAACCTTCAGCGGATTGTTCATTCCAGCCTGGACAGTGGAAAAACCGGTACCAGGCACAGGCCTGTTATCCGCCCAGCCATAAGGTTGATCACAGGTCACCTTTTGAACCATATCCTGACCCAGCAGGCCGCCCCACTCCTTGGCCCGTTTCACCAGAGATTCCCTGTCCAGATCTTCGGTGGAGACAATAGCCTTCAGGGCCCCAACCGTGCGTATATGGCGCACAAGGGCCCTCGTGTCAAAGCCCTCTACTCCCAGGACACCATACTGTTTAAGAAACCCGGCAAGGGACTGTTCGGAACGAAAGTTGGAGGGCAGCGCATTATACTCCTTCACCAGAAAGGCCTTAGGATGGACAGCAGCCGATTCCATATCCTCGCTATTGACTCCATAATTGCCAATGAGAGGATAGGTCATGGTCACAATCTGACCCGTATAGGAGGGATCAGTAAGTATCTCCTGATATCCGCTCATGGAGGTGTTAAAGACCATCTCACCGATGGCCTCGCCTCTTCCAGTAAAGGAATCACCTTCAAAAATGGTCCCATCTTCCAAGGCTATCAATGCTTTCATATTTTTTCCTATCCTTCTCCAAAAGGAGAAATTTTCAGAGATTTTCTTCTATAATAACTCCCCCCCAAGTCCCCCAGAAGGCGTAAATCAAAAAGACAAAACTATAATATTTAACCCGGAATAGCACCTCAAGTCAATCAGAATCGGGTACGATAAATAGAAAGAAGAGCTGACAAACAAAGACATGAGAAGCATGCAATCCTGTTTTATGATTGACAAGAAGAGGTAGCCTGATTATTTATTTTTAATTCTTATACTTAGGAACGGTTAGGATTAAACTCCAATTTTCGGATCATTTCCTAACTGCCCTTTTATATGACTCTTATTCTGGAAAAACAATTTGCCCCTTGAAAACAGGAGAAACCATGCACAAAATTAAATTTTCATTGTTCTACATATTTACTCTTTTTTTAATTTTATCAGGAGAAACACTCATGGCAGAGACGCAACTGAAAGACGGCCTGTACGCCAAATTTATCACCGCCAAGGGCGACATTATCTGCGCCCTTGAATTTGAAAAGACCCCCCTTACCGTAGCCAATTTTGTCGGCCTGGCAGAGGGCACCAAAGAACTCGGTGGTGGCGCCGGTAAAGGTGGCGCCAGATTTTATGACAATCTGACCTTTCATCGGGTCATTCCCGACTTCATGGTTCAGGGCGGCTGCCCCCTGGGTACCGGCACCGGAGGCCCCGGCTACACCTTCCCTGACGAGATTGACCCCAGCCTGAAACACAGCGGTCCCGGCATCCTCTCCATGGCCAATGCCGGACCAGGCACCAACGGCAGTCAGTTTTTCATCACCCATATCGCCACCCCATGGCTGGACGGCAAGCACACTGTCTTCGGCCATGTGGTTGAAGGCCAGGATGTTGTCAATAAAATCAAGGGCCAGGACAAACTGACCTCCATCGAGATTATCCGTATAGGCGACAAGGCCAGCGCCTTTCAGGGTGATCAGGCAGCCTTTGACTCCCTGCTTGCCTCCATGGATTCGCGGGCCGGCGAAAAAGAACTGGCTGCCATGGAAACTCAAGTCAAGGAGATCAAGCAACGGTGGCCTGCAGCCATCACCACCCCCTCCGGCCTCCAGTATGTTGTCGTCCAGAAAGGCACGGGAACCGAGACCCCATCTTCCGGCACCACGGTCAAGGCCCATTACACCGGAAAATTGCTGGACGGCACCAAGTTTGACAGCTCCTATGACCGCGGCGAGCCAATCAGCTTTCCTGTTGGCCAGGGCCGAGTGATCAAAGGTTGGGACGAAGCCTTTCTGGCCATGACGAAAGGCGAGAAACGCGTTCTCATCATCCCGGGAAAACTTGGCTATGGCCCATCAGGACGCGGCCCTATCCCTCCAAACGCCACCATGATCTTTGATGTGGAGCTGGTTGATTTTTAG
>JANZPQ010000128.1:0-4222 GCA_038040945.1 Desulfobulbaceae bacterium
CGGACTTGCATCTCAAATCCATTTCACCAGAGCTGCTGGCGATGTTACAGAAAACAGGGTCAGGGCCGGGAGAGGCAGGATCTGGAGAAACCGGGAAGAACGGGGTGGAGAGTAGGATAGAATAAGGACTCAAAAATCCTCCTTTGACAAGAGCATTCCTCATACAGTAGTAGAGAAAAATAGAAACAAGCTAAGAATAGCATTTAAAAAAGAGGTCTTCTGATGAATACAAAGAAAATCTTAATTCAACTTATCCCACTCGCCTTGAGCCTTCTTCTGATATCCGCCTGCGCCAAAGAAGCACCGCCCTTGCTCCCTGAAACAGCGGGCAGGCTTGAGAACTCGCTCCAGAAGCGGACAGAGGGTGAAGCCCTGATCAAAAAGGGAGATGACCTGGTAGACAAAGGAGAGGATTTGATAGAGGATGGAGAGGACCTGATCAAGGAAGGAAAACAATACCGCACACAGGGCAAGAAACCGGTGGACAAGGGAGATGACATGGAGGATGCTGCTCAAATGTTTGAAAAGGCGGAAAAGTTGCGCTTGAAAAGTCTGGACATGTAGGAGACACATACCTCTTTCCGCGTCGTTCTGCCGATGGCAGCTTTTCTTAAGAGGCCGTAGAAACTAAATCTACGGCCTCTTTTTTTGCAAGATATTCGGGGGAAGGCCTCACCAGAGGCGCTCACTTCAGACCTCTGCAGCAATGATCTGCCCAACGATTCCTAGCGAAAAGTCGCCGGCCTCAACTCATCGGTGACCAGAAAGGTATCCAGCTCTTCCTGGTCGTAGAAAGCCCGTTCAAAGAAAAGCCCCTGGGCAGGCGCCGTATACTGTTTGAGAACAACCGGCTCCTGCAAAAATTTCTGTACCTCCGCCACTGCCAACTGCCCCTTGCCCACTGCAACCAAAACCCCGACAATCCGGCGCACCATTTTCCACAAAAAATGCGAGCCAACAATGCGGAATAAAACAAAATCTCCGGCAACCACAACCTGACATTGACTGACCATGACCAGGGGAGATTTTTTCTTCACCACCTGCCGGTCGGTGTAGGAGGTAAAGTCATGCAGGCCCACCAGCACAAAAGCCGCCGCTTGCATCCGCTCCACATCCAGCGGTTCGACAACCTGCCAGACATGGTCCCGCTCAAGGGCCATCTTGCGTCTGGCGATCTGATAGCAATAACTGCGGCCGATACAGTTATGACGGGCGTGAAAACGAGCCCCGGCCCGCTTGCATTCAAGGATGCTGATATCTCCCGGCAACGAACTATTCAACCGTTCCCTGATCTCCAGAGGATTAAGGTCGGTATGGGCCTCAAGATGCGCCACGAAATGCAGTCCATGCACCCCACCATCGGTACGGCCGCTGCCCTGCACATCCACCTGATCGCCAAAGAGCTCTGTCGCTGCCTTGAGCAGAGTGCCCTGAATAGTCCTGGCGTCATCCTGTTTCTGCCAACCGCTGTAACGGCTGCCGTCAAACTCCAGGGTCAGCTTGAATCGTTTTGCATGCTCGTTCATATTGATTGGCTCCTTGATTTTAATTTCCTTGCTGCAAGACGGGTTTTCCTGCCATTATCTCAGAATCCCTTACGAAAGATCCGTTCCTTGATTCTCCGCCCTATCCTGCCGCCGCAGTATTCCATTCTTCACCCCGCAGGACAAGAGCGGCTCGGTGGTCAGGAATAGCACGTTTCCAGGATTAGCACGGCTCATCTCTCCCCCCTTTTCGCTGCGCATGGCCACGACCTTAAGCTCCATCACCTCAATGCCCGGCAGCATATACTCGATCAGATCTCCAATCTCCATCACGTTCCTGGCCTCAACCAGTGGAAAGTCTCCTTCCTCTCTGATCACCGCCACCGGATGGACCGTCTGCACCTCACGCGAGGCATGATAGACCATCTCGCCGCTGCCGGGAGGCTGATCAATAAAGTTCTCGGTGGTGCCGCGGGTGCCGGTCTTGGCAATCTCCTCCCTGAAGATCGGGGGCAGGACAATGGCCGCAGGATCGCGCCAGGCCTCAGCCGGCAGGGCTGCCAGGAAATCGAGGGCCGCCCGATAGATGCGCACCACTCCGCCCACATAAAAGATGGACTTCATCCGCCCTTCAATCTTCAGCGAGTTGGCACCGGCCGCCACCAGCTCCGGCAGCCGCTCAAGCAGGCAGAGATCCTTGGAGTTGAAGATATAGGTGCCCCGCTCGTCCTCTTCCACCGGAAAATACTGGCCGGGCCGCTTCTCTTCCATGAGCGCATAGCTGTAGCGGCAGGGATGGGCGCAGTTGCCCTGATTGGCGTCACGCCCGGTCATGTAATTGGAGAGCATGCAGCGGCCGGAATAGGAGATACAGAGGGCGCCATGGACAAAGATCTCCAGCTCGCCCTGCACCTGGTTCCTGATCTCGGCGATCTCAGGCAGTGACAGCTCACGGGCAAGATTGAGCCGCGAGGCCCCCTGAGAGAGCCAGAAAGAGGCTGCCGCGTAATTGGTCACATTGGCCTGGGTGGAAAGATGGACGGGAAGCTGCGGCACCAGAGTGCGGGCTCGCATGAGGATGCCGGGATCGGCGATAATCAGTCCATCAACAGCGAGTTGCTGCAGCGAGAGCAGATAGGGATCAAGACCTTCCAAGTCCTGATTATGGGCCAGGATATTTATGGTCACATAGACCTTGACGCCCCTGGCGTGTCCATAGCTGACCGCCTCGGCCATGGCTTCCGGTGTGAAATTTCCCGCCTTGGCCCGCAGACTGAAGTCCCTGCCGCCCAGATAGACGGCATCGGCGCCATAGTGAATGGCGGTCACCAGTTTTTCAAAGGTTCCAGCCGGGGCTAACAGCTCCGGCATGACCGGTACGGCCACTTCACGTCCGTTGCCGCTTTCTTTTTTTTCCATGGTAAGGTAGTATCAGAGCTCAGAAAGTGAAGGGAAAAGAGGTCGCGCTTTATCCATCCATGGCCTGCGGCCGGGATAATCACGCGCCGGGCGCAACAGGAATCATACCACAGGATTTCCGGATTACCAAGGAAGCAATAACGGAATGCAAGGAGTTCGGTGAAGAAAAAAAAGATCGGCATCGCCATGAGCGGCGGAGTAGACTCTACCGCCTGCGCCCTGCACCTCCTGCAAGACCATGAACTCCATGGATTTTTCATGCGCCTGGCCGGTCCCAATCTGGACAAACAGGAACAGCGGGCGGGCTCCATTGCCCGGAAGCTTGGCATCGATCTACAGGTGATCGATCTCAGCCGTGAATTTACGGCAACCATCCTGCACTACTTCACGACCACCTACCAGCAAGGGCTGACCCCGAATCCGTGCATGCTCTGCAACCCTGCCATAAAATTCGGACTTTTCATGGATGCGATCCTGGCGCGTGGCATGGACGCCATGGCAACCGGCCATTATGCCCGCATTGAAAAGGATGGTGACATCTACCACCTTTGCAAGGGAAGCGATCCGGCCAAGGATCAATCCTATTTTCTGGCCCGTCTTAATCAGCAGCAACTGAGCCGAGCCCTTTTCCCCTTAGGCGAACACAACAAAGAAGAGGTCTATCAGTTTGTGGAAGGGCATGGCTTTACCGATTTCAGAGGTCAGGAGAGCCAGGATATCTGTTTTCTGGGATCAACGCCCGTCGGCCAGTTCCTCAGCCAGCGTATCCCGCAGGCCGGACAGCAGGGCAGCATTGTCACCAGAGAAGGCCTGACGCTGGGCGTGCACCAGGGCCTCTTTCATTATACCATTGGCCAGCGCCGGGGCTTAGGCATTGCCGACAGCAGCCCCTGGTACGTCACAGCACTTGATCCGAAGACCAGGAGTGTGATCGTCGGCAAAGAGGATGCTCTCTTCCATAACAGACTGCTGATCCGCCAGCCGCTTTGGCTCGCTGGGCAGGCTCCTGATGAAGGGAAAAGATACCAGGTGAAAATCCGTTACCGGCACCAGGGTGCCGATGCCGGAATCACAAAGATTGATGACCAGCACTGGCAGATCCGCCTTGACACCCCGCAACGGGCCATCACCCCCGGTCAGTTTGCCGTCATCTACGATGATGACAGGGTCATCGGCTGCGGCGCGATAGACGAAGAGGCGACGGATTAAGGAAAAATGAAGACACTAGCAATCACCACCCTTGGCTGCAAGGTCAACCAGTATGAATCCGCCGCCTTCCAGACAGGCTGTGAGGCGGCGGGCTGTGTCATGGTCCGGCC
>JANZPQ010000129.1:0-10218 GCA_038040945.1 Desulfobulbaceae bacterium
TTTTGTGGGCCTGATTGTCCCCCATCTTCTGCGGCTCGTCCTTGGCCCTGACAACCGTCTACTGATCCCGGCCTGTTTCTTCGGCGGGGCCATCCTCCTGCTCACGGCTGATACTATAACCAGGGCCTGGCTGCCAACGGAGCTGCCGATAGGGGTACTCACCTCATTGATTGGCGGCCCGTTTTTCTGTTATATCTTCCGCAAGAAACAGTTGGGGCAGCGAGGATGAATACCACTGTTGCCCCAATCTTTGCCATCAGCAAGGGCTGTTTTGCCTACCGGGCAGGAAACGTCCTTCAGGATATCGATCTGGATCTTGCCCCCGGGCAGTTTTACGGGCTCATCGGCCCTAATGGCAGCGGCAAGACAACCCTTCTCGACCTGTTGACCGCAACCAGATCCCTGCAGGGCGGCCGGATCTCTTTTCTTGGAAAAGACCTTGATAGTTATTCCAAAAAGGAGTTGGCCCGCAAGATAGCTCTGGTACCCCAGCAATTCGCCATGGGTTTTGACTTCACCGTAGCTGATATGGTGCTTATGGGGCGTCACCCTCACATCCCCAGGTTCAGCAATCCGTCTCAGCGAGATCTTGAACTGGTTGAGGACGCCATGCAAGTCATGCAGATTCAACCCTTGCGCCACCGCTTGGTCACTGATCTCTCCGGCGGCGAGAAACAGCGGGTGGTGGTGGCCCGAGCCCTGGCCCAGGACACCGAGGTACTGGTGCTTGATGAGGCTACCTCAAACCTTGACATCCATCATACCATTGAAATTATGCATGTTATCCGCAAACTGGTTCGCGATGAAGGCAGGACTGTCATTGCCGCCATTCACGATCTGAATCTGGCCGCGGCCTTTTGCGACCAGGTGATTGTTTTGAATGAGGGGCGTATTTTCAGCGCCGGGACTGTAGGTAAAACACTGACCTCGCGCCTGATAGCCGAGGTTTTTCAGGTGGAGGCCGAGGTGCAGGCCGCGACTCCCAGCCATCCCCCGCGTATTCATTACACATTGAGCTGATATGACTTATCCTTTTCGTTTTTATGACCTGAAAAAAAAGCAGTGCTGTCGCCTGCTGCTTACTCTCCTGCTTGTGGTGAGCGGGTGGCAGTCCGCATCTGCCGCTACGCTTATGGATCAGGATGGAAACAGGCTTGAGTATCTTGCCCCTTTCAAACGGATTATTTCCCTCTCTCCGGCCCATACCGAGAACCTGCTGGCCCTTGGCCTGGGGCAGGAGCTCATAGGGGTTACAAGCAGCGATGATTCTCCTGCCACCCTTGGAAAACCCAAGTTCAGTGCCAATGACAATCCTGAAAAATTCATTGCCGTCAAACCGGATCTTGTCCTGATCAGACCGATGATCAGTCGTGCCCATCCGCAACTCCTCAGCCAGTTGCAAGAGGCTGGGATTACCATTGTTTCACTGCAGCCAACCAGTATTGAAGAGATGTTTAGCTACTGGCAGGCCTTGGGCGATCTCAGTGGCCGTGCCAGTGAGGCCACGGCCATGATCCAGACATTTCAGAGTGAGCTTGCGGCTATCCAGCAGCTACGCGATGCGGTTCCAGTGGCTAAGCGGCCCAGGGTCTATTTTGAGTCCATCCATGCCAGGATGAAGACCTTTGCTCCGACATCCATTGCGATTTTTGTCCTCGAGAATGGCGGTGGGGTCAATGTGGCCGCCGATGCCACGGCCAGAAATTCCACCAATATTGCCGCTTACGGCAAGGAACGAATTTTGTCTCACGCGGCAGATATCGATATCTATCTCGCCCAGCAGGGCCAGATGAATCGAGTGAGCAGAGAGATGATTGAAGAAGAACCAGGATTTCAGGCAATCAAGGCGATTCAGCAGGGGAAGATCTTTCTCATCGATGAAGAGCTGGTCTCGCGTCCAACCATGCGTCTGCTCCAGGGGATCAGGCAGCTACGCACACTGCTCTACCCGGAAAGTTATTGAGTCTGTCTGGCTATTGGCTCAATAGATAACTCAGCTGTTCTTATTAAAATTTTACCATTGAATTCTGTTATGCAAGCAACACTCTATATTATCGGTGTCGGTCCTGGTGACCCGGACCTCCTGACCATCAAGGCCCTCAATGTTCTGCGCCAGTGTCCGGTGATTGCAACGCCCAAGGCGTTGCAGAACGGTCAGTCCACGGCGCTCTCTATTGTTCAGCAGGCGCTGCCTGTGGCTGAGACCCAAGAAAAAGAGATTATTGAGCTTCATTTCCCTATGAAGAAAATCCATCTGGGCCAGGAGCCGGATCCAGAGGTACTTCAGGCCTGGCAGGATGCCGCCAGCAAGATTTTCGCCATTCTCAGTCAGGGCAGGGACGTTGCCTTTCCAACACTCGGTGACCCCGCAATCTATTCCACTGGCTATTATCTTTATGCAACCATTCTTGAGAGGCATCCCGAGGTGAGGGTGCGGTTTGTGCCGGGGATCTCGGCCATGAGCTCCTGCTCCGCCACCACTCACACCCCTATCTGTCTTGGTGATGATATGCTGGCGGTCGTTCCTGCAACCTTCAGCGACAGTCGGCTCAGGCAGACCCTGGAAAACTTTGATACCATCGTCCTGATGAAGGTACACCGGGTCATTGATCATCTGATCGACTTGTTGAGTGAATTAAAACTTCTGGATAAGGCTGTATTGGTAGAAAGGGTCGGCATGGCAGATGAGCGGATTGTCTCTGATCTGTTGGCTATATCCGGACAGGTGCATTATTTCTCCACCATCATTGTCAGAAAAAAGTAATTTGCGGAATATGATGCTTCGTGATAGCATTTGTGTATACTGTCGTTGTATGGGGGTAATTTACGATTAATTATCTGATTTGAGCAGGAGGGTTTTATGATGAGGTGGAGAAGAGGCAGAGTACTGGCGCTTGCTGTGTGTATGGGAATGTTGTCCTGTGGTCCTGTTTTTGCGGATGAGGTGACGGATTCGATCACGCAGGGATTGGAGCAGTACAAGAAGGGAAGTTACGCAGAGGCCATGAACAGTCTCAATTATGCGTCGCAGAAAATCGGTCAGATGAAGGCTGATGCCTTGAAGGTGCTTATCCCGCAACCCCTGTCCGGTTGGACTGCCGATGAGGTGGTTTCTCAGGCGGCGGGAACAGCAATGTTTGGTGGTGGTCTTTCTGCTGAGGGACGATATCACAAAGGAGATCAGGGAAGTGTCACTGTCAAGATCATCACGGACTCTCCTTTGCTGCAGAGCATGATGATGTTGATCAGCAATCCCATGTTTGCAAGTTCCAGCGGCGGCAGGCTCGAAAAGATTAATGGCCAGACAGCCATTGTCAAATATGAAACGCAGGGAAAACGGGGTGATATCAATGTGGTTATCGCCGGTAAGGTGCTGGTTACAGTGGAGGGCAATGATGTGAGCCAGGATGATATGATGGCCTATGCCAAAGCGGTGGATTACGATAAAATATTGGCTATACCGTGATCGGTCGATAGAAATCTGGTTGATTGTGTGAGGACGAGTTGTGTCCTCTGGTGTTTCAGAACCGAAAGGGGCAGGATGGACTTGGGTAAAAGTCTATCCTGCCCCTTTTTTTTATTCTCAGTGATGACTCGAGGGGAAAATGATCAAATCCTTCCAGATTTTTCCCTCGGTTGAAATGATAAAGTTACAAAGGCGGCACGGCTGTTAGTGCTGCAGGGCATGTTGCCTGATAAAATCCTGGATCAGGTTCCGGTCAGGATCCATCAGCTCGCAGCGGGATTTTTTGTCGGCAAGGGCAGCTATGGCTGCTGGCAGTTCTGGTGGGATGCCGATGGCCTTTTCCACGGTCTCACCAAATTTAGCCGGGTGGGCCGTGGAGAGGCAGATGACCGGAATCCCTTTTTGCTGGTTGATGAGGGCGGCATGCACTCCCACCGCTGTGTGCGGATCAAGGATATACCTATGTTCCTTGTAGAAGAGTTGAATGGTATCCAGCACTTCCTGTTCCGTGGCGGCGGTGGCCATAAAATCACGTTTAATCTGGTCGGAGGAGCTTGAAAGGTCGAGCCTGCCTGTTTTCGCAAACTGGCTCATTGCCTCTTTGGTGCGAACCGGATTTTCATCCAGGAGATAGTAGAGATAGCGTTCAAAATTGGAGGCCGCCTGGATGTCCATGGAGGGACTGGATGTGGCCACGACCTCAGTCTGTGAGTAATCACCGTGGGTCACAAATCGGGTGAGGATGTCATTCGTATTGCTTGCCAGCATCAGCCTGCGGATGGTCCCTTCCGGCAGCATCCGCTTGGCGATGTAACCGGCAAAGATGTCGCCAAAATTGCCGGTGGGCACAGCAAAATCCACGGCCTTGTCCTGCTCGTGGCGGTTGATGTGCAGGCAGCTGTGGACGTAATAGACGACCTGGGCCAGGACCCGTGCCCAGTTGATGGAGTTGATAGCCCCCAGGCTGTATTTCTTCTTGAAATCGATATCATTGAATATGGCCTTGACAATAGCCTGGCCATCGTCAAAAGTACCGCGGATTGCAAGGTTGAACACATTGGCATCGGTGACCGTGGTCATCTGTTGTTCCTGGACAGGGCTTACACGTTTGTGTGGATGCAGGATGAAGATATTGATCTTTTCTTTGCCGCGGACCCCGTAGATGGCGGCACTGCCGGTGTCTCCGGAGGTGGCTCCGATGATGTTCATGACCGCATCACTCTTCTTCAGCAGATATTCAAAGAGATTTCCCAGGAATTGCAGGGCCACATCTTTGAAGGCAAAGGTCGGGCCGTGAAAGAGCTCAAGGATATGCAAGGATCCGTGGTGGACCAGAGGGGTGACCTCAGCATGATCAAAGGAGGCGTAGGAACGATTGATCAGCTCGCGCAGCTCGCTGTTGGGAATATCATCAATGAAGCGTGACATAACCTCAAAGGCCAGTTCCTGATAGGAGAGATCCTGCCAGGAGGCGTAGGTCTCACTGCCGATACGAGGGATGGTCCGTGGCAGGAGTAGACCGCCGTCTTCCGCCAGACCCATCATCACGGCCTCGGTAAATGGAATGGGGCTGATACCGCCCCGGGTGCTTATGTATTGCATAATTGTTGTCTGGGAAAGGGCTTCCCTGGAAAGAGTTTAGGAACCGACACGGAGTAACCAGTGGATTCCTGATTTTTTCCACCTTCCAAAGACGGTGGAAGAGCGACAAGCTCTTTATGTCGTTTACTTTGTTTCAAAGGGACTGTTGTTTTTGAACGACGGTTTAGTTCTTGAAGAGAGAATCAGGGCTCGTCGATGTTGACTGGTTTAGCATCATGCCAGAGGCCTTCCAGATCATAAAAGCTTCTCTGTTCATGGTAGAAAATATGTACCACTACATCATCAAAGTCAAGGAGAACCCACATGCCTTCCTGGAGGCCTTCGGCATGAGAGGTGTTAATTCGCTTGGAGCGCATCGCGTGTTCGATGGTCTCGGCCAGGCCCTGGACATGCCGGGTTGAGCGGCCGCTCATGATCACAAAATAATCAGTAAATGAGGAAATACCTTTGACATCGAGTACAACCATATCCTCCGCCTTGGCGTCGAGTGCTACCTGCGCACAAATCTTGGCCAGTTCCAGGCCGCTCTTGTCTTGATACTCTGTCTTCAGTCGTTGCATAAATGTTTCGCCCGTGTGGGCTCCTTTGGTGTGAATTAAACTCGGTCAGTAGAGTCTCTGCCAGGCAAGTAAGCCTGTTATATTCTGAAAGTCATAAAAAAAAGTGGTCTTAATATTTTGACTAACGGACGAGACGACCATGGATGATTGAAGAGCGACAGAAATCTTCAGGAAATCAAAAATGGTCAATATACCTCAATTTGTCTGAAATGACCAGAATAGACTTTCGAGTCTCTTCCCGGCTCGTATAGCTGCAGGGGCTTTGTCAGGCCTGCTTCTTCTCTTTCTTTATTCGTGGTGGAAATTCAAAGGTGATTTTTCCCTTCTTGTCCAAGAGGAGAAAGGCATCAAAGGGCCGTTTTTTCTTGGAAATAAAGCCGGGGATCAGCTCGGTCTTGCCGTCGGTGAGGAGTTGTTGAATATGTTTTGTCTCGATGGCCCTGGAGAGAATAATTTTACTGATCTGGAGCCCTGCTTTTTTGTCGCCCTCCATTGCCGAAGTCGACATGTAGGCTGCCGGTGTTTCATAGACAGGGGTTCCGTCAACTGGAGAGATGCCCAGGATTGGGGTTGATTTAATCTCCTCGATGTCCAGATTGTCGGTGGAATCGGCAAAGATAAACTCTATTTTATGCTGAGTCAACCTGACGGAGGCGGTAAAGGTCTTTCCCTGCTTGGATCTGAAGTCACTGAAAGGGCCGAGAGTTTCTCCTTTAATCAGGGCCACGATCTCGTCGTCGCTCATAATCCTGCCGCCGAGTATCTTGCGAATGGTAACTTTTTCATCTTCTGAGATAAATGCGGTGGGGCTGGCATAGAAGCGGACATTGTCGACAGGGCTGAAAGAGGCTTCTGCTCGAACTTCAGTCCGGTCAAAATTCTGCACCTGGGAGATAATATGCGCTGTTGTTTCCCTGATCTCCGCCATGAACTGCTTGCGGGTAAACTTGCCCTGCAGGATCTGATTCAGCTTGTGTTCCCATTCTCCTGTCATCTCAGGGGAGGCGAGCAGCTCGATCTTCATGGCCTCCAGGAGGGCAAAGAGATTAAAGGCCTTTCCGGTAGGGGTGAGTTCCTTGCCTTCACGGACCAGGTATTTTTCCTTGAGCAGTTTCTCAATGATCGCTGCCCGGGTTGCCGGTGTTCCCAGTCCTCGTTCCTTCATGGCCTCGGCCAGTTCTTCGTCTTCCACCAGCTTGTCAGAGTTTTCCATGGCCGAGAGCAGTGTTGCCTCGTTAAAGCGGGCCGGCGGTTTGGTCTCTGCCTGTTCCTTGCTGATCTGCGCGCAGGAGATCTTTGCTCCCTTAGGGATGGGGCTGAGCGCCGTCTCTCTCTCCTGACTGGCCTCGCTGCCATAGATGGCCTTCCAGCCGGGATCGGTGATGATCTTGCCTTCAGTCAGAAATGACTCAGTCTCAACCACGGAGATGCGCCGGGTGTTAAGGTATTTTACGGGCGGGAAGAAGACGGCCAGAAAACGCTGGACCACCATGGTGTAGATCTTGAGCTCCGGTTCCGTCAGGGTTTTGGGGAGGACATTGGTAGGGATGATGGCGTGATGGTCAGAGATCTTGGCATTATTGAAGATCAGTTTTTCCTGTTTGATAAATTTTTTGGTCAGGGCCGTTTCGGCGAACTGTCCATAATCCCATTCAGTCTGCGTCTTGAAGGTTTCCCGGACAGTGGCCAGGTAATCTTCAGGAAGACAACGGCTGTCGGTACGGGGGTAGGTGAGTACTTTATGCCTTTCGTAAAGTGCCTGGGCCAGTCCCAGGGTATTCTTGGCAGAAAAGCCAAAGCGAGAGTTGGCCTCCCGCTGCAGTGAGGTGAGGTCATACAACTGCGGTGAGCGCTCGCTAACTTTTTTACTTGTTTCGTCAACCTTAGCAGGCTTGCCGGTGCACTGCGCCAGGATCTGGTCGGCAAATTTTTCATCCCATATCCGGTCGGCCTTTGCCTGATTATCTTTCTCGTCCTTGACGAACTTGGGGTCAATCCATTTACCGATATAGGAATCCTGATCAAAGGTGAAGGTGGAGAACAGATTGAAATAGGTACGTGGTAGAAAATTGATACGGGCCTGCTCTCTTTTGACGATGAGGGAGAGGGTGGGGGTCTGTACCCTGCCGCAAGGGGTGAGGAAAAAGCCCCCGCGTCTTGAATTGAAACCGGTGAGCGCTCGGGTGGCGTTGATCCCGATCAACCAGTCAGATTCAGATCGGCACAGTGCCGCGTCTTCAAGGGGCTGCATCTCTTCATTATCTCGGAGGTGGGCAAAGGCGTTCTTGATGGCGTCCTTGGTCATCGATTGCAGCCAGAGGCGCTTGAATGTCTTTTTGGCCACTGACTGGTTCCAGACATAGCGAAGGATATATTTGAAGATCAACTCCCCCTCACGACCTGCATCGCAGGCGTTGATGATTTCATGGACGTCTTTGCGGCGGATAAGCTGCTGCAGGGCGTTGAGTTGAGTTTTTGTTCCATCCAGGCCCTTGAGCGGGAAATCCTCGGGCAGGATGGGAAGGTTTTCCAGTTTCCATTCTTTATATCTGGGGTCGATCTCTTCCGGGAATTCGATGGAAACCAGATGGCCGATGGCGTAAGAGACGATATACTTGTCACTTTCGTAATGGGTCTTGCTTTTTTCAAACTTGCCGGGCAGGGACTTGACAAGGTCTGCAGCCACACTGGGTTTCTCGGCGATAATAAGTGATTTATCAGGCATTGTCTCCTGTTGAGTCTTGCTGCAAATTGAATGATATAATGGGCAGTTTAAGGGCCTTGATCAGCAACTTGCGGGTTAAGGTGACTTGTAAACAAAGGCTTGAAGGCCAGAAAGAAATTTGAATAAAATAGTTCATCTTCTATAAGGCTGTTTCCTGTTTGTCAATTTTATTTTTTTAAAAAAAGAAATGGGAGTAAGGATTGCGAACATAGTCTAGGCCGATGCCGGTAGTTGAATTGTAAGGTGTAACATATTGCAATGTCAATATGTAATCTCCTGCTGTGCATGTTGTGAGGGTACTTTGCTTCTGTCTTGACAAAGTATCGCTTCTGTGTTCTATATACAGTGTTTACTGTAGGATTGTGTGCGGGTGTAGCTCAGTTGGTAGAGCACAAGCTTCCCAAGCTTGGGGTCGCGAGTTCGAATCTCGTTGCCCGCTCCAGGGCTAGGTGGCTGGATTGCGCATTTTTTTACCGGTTATACCATTTGTGTCGTTTGGTGATGCGAGTGGCTTTGAAAGTGGGCTTGCCCGCTTTTTTTTATGTCTATTTCAAGGTGAGGCAGAAACGCAAGTTTTTGCTTAATGTGCAGAAATGACTGGGTTGGTTGAAGAAAAGGTACAGGCGTTTGCAGAAGCTCTTCTGCCGTCCATGGGGCTGGAATTAGTTGAGGTTCAGTTTCGACTTGAAGGACACGGTTGGGTGCTGCGTCTTTTTATTGACGGCAAGGAAGGAATTACAGTGGATCACTGTAGTCAAGTAAGTCGCGAGGTTGGTGATTTTCTTGATGTGGAAAGTTTGATTGACCATGCCTACCATCTTGAGGTGTCCTCACCAGGACTTGAACGTCCATTGCGAAGCATGAAGGATTTTCAGACTTACCTTGGAAAGAAGGCAAAATTAAAGCTTCGTGAAGATGTTGAGGGCCAGCGGGTCTTGATCGGCGATATCAGTCAGGCCGAAGGCGAGACGGTTGAACTTGTCCTGGAGGATGGGACAAAGTGCCAGGTTGCTTTTGAGCAGATACGGAAAGCTCGCCTGTCTCTTTAGGAACCAACGTGAAGCATCTCAGCTGTCGTTGCCATTTTCTTGTGGCTCTTTGTGCGCCTTTTTTGCTACCGAGATAGCAGGACATTACCGTTTTGCAACAGCTTGAAAAGATAAATTATGGGGTGCATCTTTGTGGGTTGCAACCTCTGTAGAAAAAAATGACTTTTCTGGAAAGAAAAAGTCTGTCAGTTATAAAGATGGGGAATGAGAATGCTATCGGATTTAAAACGCATAATCGACCAGATCAGCAGGGACCGTGGTTTTGACAGGAAGCTTTTGATTGAGGCCATAGAAGAGGCCGTTCAGTCTGCTGCCAGAAAGAAACTGGGCAGCAGGCGGGAAATCGAGGTTCGATACAATGAAGAGTACGGTGAAGTTGAGGTCTTTCAGTTTCGTACTGTTGTCGAAGACGTGATGGATGAACAGACGGAGATCTCACTCGCAGCGGCTAAACTCCTTGATCCTGAGGTGCAGCTGGATGATGAGCTTGGCGAGAAAATGGATAATATCGCTGATCTTGGCAGAATTGCTGCCCAGTCCGCAAAGCAGGTTATTATCCACAAGATGAAAGACGCCGAGCGTGATGTCATTTATGACATGTTCAAAGATCGTATCGGAGAAGTGGTCAGTGGTATTGTTCAACGCTTTGAGCGGGGCAATATGATTGTCAATCTAGGCCGCACTGATGCAATCCTGCCCAAGGATCAACAGATTCCCAAAAGGTCTTTCAAGCAGGGAGATCGAGTCAGGGCCTATCTGGTTGATGTTAAAAAAGGTACTAAGGATGCGCAGCTTTTGCTCTCCAGGACCCATGAT
>JANZPQ010000130.1:0-4142 GCA_038040945.1 Desulfobulbaceae bacterium
GCAGAGAAGGATATCGCTTTGTATTTCCATAAAAATGGAAAGTTTTCAGCATGAAAACGGATCACACGGTACTACAGATCTATCCCTGTTTTTCTCTTTTTTTCTTATATCTCTCTCAGCCCTGACAGCGACGGATCTCCGCCAGCATCTCCTTGCCGCCATTCTCCAGGATATAATTGCCCAGTCGTGCTCCCAGCTGTTCAGCATCCTGGCGGGGGGCCTGCTCTGTCTTTCTCAGGATGGTGCTTCCGTCCAGGCTGGCCAGGCCGACGGTCAGGGTCAGGATGTCGTTCTCCAGCACGGCCAGACCAAAGGCCGGAATCGAGCAGCCGCCCTCCAGCTTGCGCAGATAGGCCCGTTCGGCAAGAAGGCAGGACTCGCTGTCCGGATCATTGAGGCAGTTACGAACCATGGCCTTCTTCTCAGCAGAGAGCCCGTCTGAGCACTCAATGGCGATACAGCCCTGCCCTACCGGCGGCACGAATTCATCTTCGGCAAAGACCTTGACGATCATCTCCTCGTATTCCATGCGTTTGACCCCGGCATAGGCCAGCATCAGGGCATCACAGGCCCCGTCCCGCATCTTCTGGATCCTGGTCTGCAGATTGCCGCGCATCTCAACGGTCTGCACATGGGGATAATAGTGTTTGAGCAGGGCAATGCGCCGCACAGACGAGGTGCCGATGCGGATTTTAGCCTTCGGGTCATCCAGGTTCAGCTCCGTATCCAGAGCCAGCAGGACATCGTTGGGTTTTTCCCTGGCGGTAAAAGCGATCAGACCAAATCCCGGGGGCAGAATTGACTGCATATCCTTGGCGCTGTGCACGGCAATATCAGTAGCGCCGCTCTGCAACTGGACCTCAAGCTCTTCGGTAAAGACGCCCTTGCTGCCGATCTTGGCAATGGAGACATCAAGGATCTTATCGCCTGTGGTCTCCATCGAGCTTATCACCGTCCCCATCCCCGCCTCATTCAGCATGCGGGCAACGGTCTCTGTCTGCCACATAGCCAACTGACTCTTCCGTGTTCCGATCTTTATGGTAGTCATCTCTCTTCCCTTGGTTTACACTTATTTGTTTGTTTCATTTACGCATTCTGGCAGGCGCCGCTTCAAGGCAACAGCCGGAAAAAATTGGGTGTTGCCTTGAAGCGGCATAAGGTGCTGCAAAAGAAAATAGAAAAAAAGATGCTCTTTTCTTAACGACACCTAAATATTGCCAGGCCATCAAGAAAGCTGTATTATGCTCCATGCGCTTTCTCCTCTACAACATACGCTACGCCACCGGCCACGGCATGAGATATCATCTGCCGCTGCCTTTTTCCGGCTTTTTCCGACAGACGACCAGGAAGCTGGACCAGATCGTCGAATTCATCGAATCGGTCAAGCCTGACATTATTGCCTTAATCGAGGTGGACTCAGGCTCTTACCGTTCACAAAAATGTTGTCAAGCCGATATTATCGCCAGAAAACTGGATCAGTTTCATATTGTCAAGACGAAATACGGAACTAATTCCATGGCCAGAAGGGTGCCGGTACTCAATATGCAGTCCAACGCCCTGCTCACCAACGAGACGATTACCACCCATCAGTTTCATTATTTTAATGAAGGGGTTAAACGGCTGATCATCGAGGTAGAGCTGGCCGAGATTATCGTTTTCATCGTCCACCTCTCCCTGAAATACCGGCACCGCCAACAGCAGCTTGAACACCTGCACCGCTTACTTAAAGACAGTGCCAAACCAGTGATCCTGGCCGGAGACTTCAACACCTTTGGCGGCTGCAGAGAGTTGGAGCTCTTCAAGGCAGCCACAGGCCTACTCGATGCAAACCCCATGCGTCACCCCTCACACCCCAGTCATGCCCCCCATCGGCAACTCGACTTTATCCTGCACAGCCCGGAGCTTGAGGCCGTGGATTTCCATATCCCTGACATCAGACTCTCCGACCACGCCCCGCTGATCTGCGATTTTAGGTGCCGTTAAGCCTTGAGCAAGTCTGTTTTTGCTCAAGGCTTTTACGGCACCTTATGCCGCATCTAAAAAACAGCGATCTTTCAGGCTGTTTTTTGGTGTGGCGACGTGGCAAATACCAAGAAAGAAGGCAGAAGCAAGTTCCTTTTTGCTCAAGGCTTTTACGGCACCTTATGCCGCATCCAATAAACAGCGATCTTTCAGGCTGTTTATTGGATGCGGCGACGTGGCAAATACCAAGAAAGAAGGCAGAAGCAAGTCTTTTTTGCTCAAGTCTTTTACGGCTGTTTGTCCGAAGGGTGCATGGCTAACAATATACAACATACCGTTACGCCACTGTGTACTTTATTCTCCTGAATATTCATTGATAAACCGGAGATACTCATCCCCACCTTTGGTCCTCCGCTGGAGGGCGCTATAGATAGAAGACATGACCCGGACCAGATCCGCCTTCGGGATATCCGACAGGTCCTCCTCGACAACCTCGCTCAGAAGCGCGTAGCCCTTTACCTGCGAGCGATCACCAAGTTCCAGATCCGTATCCTTGAAATGATATTGATCAAAGAAGAGCTCCAGAAGCCTGGCCGCATCCTGATCCATAAAGATATCATCCTGCCCTGAGAATCCAAGTCGACATAAGGTGGACTCAATGGTGCTGGCAATGAATTCCAGCTCCGGCGACCTGGACAGGGTCTGAGTTTCATAACGGGGAACGTTCCGATAGTTTCTCACAGGGGTCCTGGTGCTGTCACAGGGGGTACTCTTTTCCATGATAGTGTCTGATGAAGAAAATTGATGGTTGAAGATGTTCTTCGTGTTATCATTGACGCCTCGGTGTCAGATGATTACGTCTCAACTGCCGATCCTGACAGTTCTCTTACCATATTTATCCTTCTCTGCATATTTTTTCAACCTATAAGCCGTTGAACAAGAATAACCTGGACATCCTATCACAAAAAACGGCATAAGGAGCCGTAACGAAAGAGAGTGAGTGTGCAAGTTATTTCGTAACGGCTCCTAAGCATCAAGGTGTCCCCGGCAAGCTTTCACCTCTGCAACTCTCTCAGAGATTATCCTCGGCTGATTTTCGCAGATAATACCCGTAATCACCCTCATAGGTGTGCATGGCGCCGTGGTCTATGGCGAAGACCCGATCGACCAACTGACGCAGGAAGTGCCGGTCATGGCTTACCAGGATAACGGTGCCGGTGAACTTCTGCAGGGCCTCAAGAAGAACCTCCCTGGACTGGATATCCAGGTGGTTGGTCGGCTCGTCGAGGATCAGGAAATTCAGGGGCTGAGCCAGGAGGGTGGCAAGCACCACCCGGCTCTTTTCCCCGCCGGAGAGATGGGCGATACGCTTATCGACATCGTCTCCCTGAAAGAGAAAGGCGGCGCACAGGTTGCGGATCACCCCGATATTGCCGGTGGGGATGACTGCCTGGACCGTCTCAAAGACTGTGAAGTCGGGATTGAGAAGCTCCATGGAATGCTGGCTGAAATAACCGGGCAGGACACCTGCGCCAATGCTTACCGTCCCGGATGAGGGCGCGACCTGATCGGCCAGGACCTTGAGAAAGGTGGATTTGCCGGCCCCGTTTACGCCTACCACGGCAATCTTTTCCTGTCTACGGATCACCCCTGTCACTCCGCCAAAGACGGAGCGTTCCTCACCAGTCTCTTGGGGCCACACCTTGGAAAGATCTTCCAGACGCACAACATCATCGCCGCTGCGCGGTGGTTCACCAAACTCAAAGCGCACGACCCTCTGCTCTACCGGCAGCTGGATACGCTCGATCTTCTCCAGCTTCTTGATCCGTGACTGCACCTGGGCGGCGTGGGAGACCCGGGCCGCAAAACGGGCGATAAAATCCTCTTCCTTGGCCAGCATCTCCTGCTGACGGCGATAACTGGCCAGAAGCTGCTCACGGCGGATCTCGCGTTCCCGCAGATAAAATTCGTAATTGCCACTGTAGGTGGTCACGCTCTGGCCCGCCACCTCAATGATCCGGTTGACAATCCTGTTCATGAACTCGCGGTCATGGCAGGTCATGAGCAGAGCGCCTTTAAACTCAATAGACAGCCACTCCTCCAGCCAGACGATCGACTCCACATCCAGATGGTTGGTTGGCTCGTCGAGGAGCAGCACGTCCGGATTGATGGTCAGGATT
>JANZPQ010000131.1:0-5662 GCA_038040945.1 Desulfobulbaceae bacterium
TCTATAACCCGGCGGGTGATGATGCCTATAACCTTTGTGGCTGGTTGCTGGGGTTGGGTCTGGTCGCTTGCCACTACCGGCACCGTCGTGATGTTGTATCTGGTGAGCAGATGGTGGGCCTCGTTGATGCTCGTTTCGGCCGGCACGCTGATGACGGGTTGGGACAGCATCTCTTTGGCGATGGCCTGGGGCCGGATGTGCCGGTGCAGGATTCGGATCAGCTTGTCCTGGGCCTCAATAAGGGTCATGTCATGGATTGTGGCCGAGGCCGCTGTGGCATGACCGCCGCCGCCAAAATCCCTCGCCACTGCTCCTGTATTGACTTCGGGGATGCGGCTTCTGCCAATCAGATAGGTACGTCCGGCCATGGAGACGAGGGCAAAGATGGTGTCCAGGTTCTCCATGACCATGAAGCGTCGGACGATCAGGGAAAAGTCGTCGACATACTCCTGAAGGGTCAGGCTGACCACTACGATGTCGATTCCCTGGATGGTGTAACTGTTGGCAGTCTCCATCAACTTGTGCAGCAGTTCAACCTGGTGGGCGGTGAGGTCGTAGCTGATGAACTGGGATATGAGATCCAATTGTGCTCCTTGTTCAAGGAGCCAGGCCGCGGCCTGCAGGTCGGCTGGTCTTGTGGTCAGGTGCGTGAGGGAACCGGTGTCTTCGTAGATGCCGAGGCCAAGTATGGTGGCCTCTGAGGCCGAGACCGGGATTTGTCGCTCTTGAAAAATCCGGGTGAAAAGGGTGCTGGTGGAACCCACATCTTCCACCAGCACAAGATCACCCTTCATGTCTTCCGGACTGTCCGGGTGATGGTCGTAGAGGTGGATAGAAATGTCAGGATTGTCGAGACAGGCGGCAAAGGCGCCGATACGTTTAGCCGCCCGGGTGTCCACCACGATGAGTCTGGTTATCGCCTGCAGGTCGATATGTTTTAATCTGCTGAAGTCATAGCGATCTTGCAGGGTCTCATTGATGAAGTCCCGCAGGTTCTTCTCCTGTGATCCCGGGAAGGCCATAATTGCCTCAGGATAGAGCTTCCGGGCGGCGATCATGGAGGCCAGGCCGTCAAAGTCGGCATTGATGTGGGTGGTGATTACTTGCATGGCTCCAGCTTATTGCGTGACTTTTCCTGAAGGGACATCTTCCTTTTTTTGTATCGGAGAAGAAGAAAGGATCACCAGAACTACCCCGGCGACGATCACTGCAAGGTTCGCGACCGCTGAGATCCCATGTAATTTCCTGAACTGAACACGCAGAGGATGATCAGGCGGGGTGGTCTCGAAAGAGGGGATTTCCTTTTTCAGTTCGGCGGCTTTCGGTTCGAGGATAAAGGCCTGGGATGCGGTGATGGCGAGCATGACAGTCAGGATAAGCCCTGAAACAATGGCCCGGCGACCTCTGGTGAGCAGCAGGCAGATGAGCGCTACTGCGCCACAGATCAGCCCCCAATGGAAATAACCGGGGAAGAGGACGCCGACAATCCCGCCGGCCATGTCGCGGGAATAGGTCTTGAAGAGGATTGGGGTCAGGACAAAGGTAAACAAGGCAGCTCCGCCCAACCAACAGGTGACGGCAAGATGGTAGATGGCGGTCACGATTTGCATAGGGTAGTGCTCCTTTGAGAATTTTTCCAAGGTTCTCTTTGGTCAACAAAAAGAATTCCAGATTGACTCTATTTATCTTTACTATAAGGGTATTCTTGCCAATCCGGCAACCTTTCATCCGCGCGGGTGAAATTTTTTATGGATCTCTTTGAGTCTGTCCTGGTCGATGTGGGTGTAGATCTGGGTGGTGGCGATGTCTGAATGGCCAAGCATGAGCTGGACGGATCGCAGGTCGGCGCCATGGGTCAGGAGGTGGGTGGCAAAGGAATGACGCAGCATGTGCGGAGAGATGGCCTTGTTGATGCCGGCTGCTCGTGCCGCCTCCCTGATGATCTGCCAGAAGCGGAGCCTGGTCATGGCGCTGCCCCGGTTGCTGACAAAAAGGGTATTGCTGCGTCTGCCCTTGAGGATCAGCGGCCGTGCTGTTCTGAGGTACTGTTCCACGATTTCCCGGGCCGGTATGCCAAAGGGGATGAGCCGTTCCTTGTTACCCTTGCCGATCACCCTGACAAAGCAGGATGTAAGATTACAGGCGGCAAGGGGGATGGAGACCAGCTCCGAGACCCTGAGCCCGGTGGCGTAGAGTAGATGCAGCATGGAATAGTGTCTTTGGATCTGCGGGGTGACGGTCGCGGGCGGGGTTAGGAGTCTGGTCACTTCGCTCAGGGAAAGGGCCTTGGGGAGCTGGCTGCCGGTTCGGGGGAGCTCAATTGAGGCCAGGGGGTTGTGGCTGATTATCTTGCCGGCCTGTAAAAATTTAAAAAAACTTTTGAGGGCCGAGATCCTTCTGCTGTTACTGCGAGAGGACAGCTGTCGCGCCCTGCACCGCTCAAGAAAGGTGTGAAGGGTCTTGCTCTGGATCTCTTCCAGCGTTGAGATCCTCTGTTGCCTGAGGGAAGAAAAAAAAAGATCAATATCAGCCTGATAGGCCTTGATAGTGTTGTCTGCAAGGCGTTTTTCAGTAATCAGGTAACGAAGGAAAAGCGACCTTGCGGATAATAACTGCTGGGGAGTGGGGTGGCGGGAGATGCTCAGAAGATATTTCCGGATACTCGTACGCTAAAAAAAAGTCAACGCCCGGGGCTGGAGCCAGCTCCGGGCGTTACAGTCTCTGTGGGTCTATGCCCTGCGTGTACGGTTGAATTTGCGAAGCTTTCTGCGGGCCTCGGCTTGTTTGCGACGTTTCATGATGCTGGGTTTCTCATAGCATTCACGACGTTTCAGTTCTCTTTTAATGCCATCGATCTGTAGTTTCTTCTTCAATTGTCTGATGGCGTATTCAATGTCTCCACGAACTTCAACTTCTATCATTTAGGGCTCCAGTATATCCAGGTTCGGGGAAGAGGTCACATGCTGACACCTTCCTTATATAAAAAAATAGCTAAATTATGAAAAGAATCTTTACTTATAAAAAGAACTTCGCCTTCTGTCAATGGATTTTTAGATGCCGTTATGAAACAAGCAAGGGCTTTATCTTGCTTGTTTCATTTGCGGCATCTTATGCCGCATCTTGGAAGCAGCCAATCTTTTACGGCTGATTCCAAGAGTGGCGTCTGGCCGATAACAACAGACAAGGTGTGTAACGTGAAGAGAGGGCAAGGGCTTTATCTTGCTTGTTTTATAACGGCATCTTATGCCGCATCTTGGAAGCAGCCAATCTTTTACGGCTGATTCCAAGAGTGGCGTCAGGCCGCTAGCATCAGACAAGGTGCGATAACGTGTAAAGGGCAAGGGCTTTATCCTGCTTGTTTCATTTCCTCAAAGCTCAGGCCGGGAATATCTTACCGGGATTGAGGATGCCTTGCGGGTCAAAGAGTCTCTTCAGTTTTTTCATGATGCTCAAGGTGGTGTTATCGAGCTCAAGGGGGAGAAATGAAGATTTGGTTATGCCGACACCATGCTCACCGGAAAGGGTGCCGGAAAGGTCGATGACCTGGCGGAAGAGCCTTTCTCTGGCAATTTCACCCTTGCACCGTTGCTCTTCCTGGTCGAGGTCAAGCATGATATTGACATGGATATTGCCATCCCCTGCGTGGCCGAAGGTGAGGATAGTAAGATCGAGTTCCCGGGCCAGCATTTCACAAAAGCTGACAAGCTCAGGGATCCGGCTGCGGGGCACGACCACATCCTCGCTGATCTTATGGGGGCTGAGTTGAAAGGTGGCAGGTGAGATGGATCTTCTGGCCTGCCACAACTCATCTCTCTCTGTCTCCGTTGCCGCCTGCCTGAGAGTGCAGTGAGGCATTCTGGCCAGGAGTTGATGGAGGCATTCTGTCTGTTCTTGCACCGCGCTTTTGCTGCCGTCAATCTCAAGCAGGAGCATGGCCTCGATATCAGGTGCCGGTGGCTCAGGCAGCAGTTTTGCAACGAGGCCCAGCGCGGTTCTGTCCATGTATTCCAGGGTGCAGGGGTGGATGTTGTGGTTGAGGATCTCGGCCACCAGGCCGGTTGCCTGAGACAGAGAGCTGGAACTGATGAGAAAGGTCTCTTTATGTTCCGGCAGAGTGATGAGGCGGGTGATGATCTTGGTGATGATGCCTAAGGTCCCTTCCGATCCGATGAACAGCCGGGTCAGATCGTAGCCGACTACACCTTTTTCGGTGCGGGTGCCGGTGGTTAGAATCTCGCCGCTGGCCAATACCACCTCCAGGCCGATGATAAAATCCTTGGTCACGCCGTACTTGACCGCAGAAGGGCCACCCGCGCATTCGGCCGCGTTGCCGCCCATGGTGCAGAACTTGAGGCTGGCCGGGTCAGGGGGATAAAAGAGACCGACTTTTTTTACCTCCTGCTGAAAATCTCCGGTAATGACCCCGGGCTCAACGATAGCAATCTGGTTGTCCCGGTCGATCTCAATAATACGGTTCAGGCGGGAGAGTGCCAGCACCAGCCCGCCCTGTACAGGCAGGGATCCGCCGGTCATGCCGCTGCCGGCGCCTCTGGCCACCACAGGAAAAACATGGGCGCTTGCCAGGCGCATCAAGGCGGCAATCTGGGCCGTGGAATCAGGAAAGGCTACGGCCTCAGGGAGAAAACTCTTTCTGGTGCCGTCATAAGAATAACAATGCAGATCTTCAAGGCTGGTGGTACAATTTTCCCGGCCGACAATATCGGCAATTTTTTTGATAATATCTTTATCCATACGGGGTATAATAGCCGAGTCTTGCCTAAAGAGAAAGTCTGATTGCTGGCTGGTTGATTGAAGGGAATGAATCTTGCCTTTTTAAAAGGGCAGCGGAAAATGGAAAAAAGGAGGACGGTTGTGCAGGAAAAAAAGAGAGTACGTGTCGCATTACTGGCTGGTGGCCGCTCTAGCGAGCGTGAGGTGTCATTGAAGGGTGCGATCCAGGTTGAGAAGGCCCTAGATCCTGAGAAATTTATAGTCACCCGCTACGATCCGGCGACGGATCTGGCAGCTATTGCCAAAGACGCGCCGTCCATTGATGTTGCCTTTATTCTCCTGCATGGTTTGTACGGTGAGGATGGAACGGTGCAGGGCTATCTCGATCTGCTAGGCATACCGTATCAGGGGTCCGGGGTACTGGGCAGCGCCATGGCCATGGATAAGAATCTGTCCAAGATAATGTATCGGCTGCATGGACTGACAGTGGCCGAATGGGAGATGGCGCGTCCGGAAGACGTTCAGGCGCCTGAACGCTTGCTGGATCGTCTGCATCTCCCCCTGGTGATAAAACCGGTACGGGCCGGTTCGAGCCAGGGGATGACTATTGCCGACACAATAGAGGAGCTGGCAGCAGGAATCAAGACCGCCTTTGAACATGACTCTCAAGTCATGGTGGAGCAGTTTGTCAAAGGTCGTGAGATTACCGGCGGGGTCCTGGGCAATGAAGAACTGACCGCCTTGCCTCTGGTGGAGGTCATCCCGAATGAAGAGTTTCGTTTTTTTGACTATACGGCCAAGTATCTGCCAGGTGCCTCCAGGGAGCTGTGTCCGGCGCCCATCAGTGAGGAGCTGAGAGAGAAGGCGCAGCAGCTGGCCCTGGCTGCCCATCGGGCGCTGCAACTGCGCGGCTATTCACGCACTGACATGA
>JANZPQ010000132.1:0-9060 GCA_038040945.1 Desulfobulbaceae bacterium
CCGAGGTGGGCTATGTCGGACGTGATGTGGAGTCCATGATCCGCGATCTGGTTGAGATTGCGATCAGCATGGTCAAGGAAGAGGAAAAAGAGCGGATAGAGGGGCTGGCTGAGTTCTATGCCGAGGAGCGCATCCTCGATATCCTGCTGCCGTCGCCATCCTCCTCATCAATGGCTGAAGGTTCCGGCGGTACTCATTCCGTTCTGTTGCAGGACGATGAAGAACAGGAGCGGGCCATTGTCCCTGAACGCAGGGAAGGCGAATCTTCAACCCGTGAAAAATTTCGGCAGATGTTGCGGGATGGCAGGCTTGACGAGCGCGATCTTGAGCTTGATCTCACTGAGTCCCATGGGGCTCCTATGGTCGAGATCATGACCACCTCCGGGATGGAGGACATGCAGTCCAATCTGCAGGATGCCTTCAGTAAGATCTTTTCCAAGAAGAAAAAGAAGAGAAAGCTTAAAGTTCCGGAGGCGATGAAGGCCTTGACCAAGGAGGAGATGGAGCGTCTGGTGGACATGGATAAGGTGATGAAGGAGGCCCTGCGTCGTACCGAGGAGTCCGGCATCATCTTTCTTGACGAGATTGACAAGATCGTCTCCAAGAGTTCGGGCGGTCATGGTCCCGAGGTCTCCCGGGAAGGGGTGCAGCGCGACCTGCTGCCCATTGTTGAGGGTTCAACCGTGACCACCAAACACGGCATGGTCAAGACCGATCATATCCTCTTTATTGCCAGCGGCGCCTTTCACATGAGCAAGCCCTCTGATCTGATCCCTGAGTTGCAGGGACGTTTTCCGATCCGGGTTGAACTGCACTCGCTCGGCCGGGATGAGTTCGTCCGCATCCTCACTGAACCGGAAAACGCCCTGATCAAACAGTATATAGCCCTGATGGCAACCGAAGGGGTAGAGTTGCTTTTTGATCCGGAGGCCATTGAGGAAATGGCCAGGATTGCGGTCGAGGTGAACCAGAACACCGAGGAGATCGGGGCCAGGCGGCTGCATACAGTCATGGAGCGGGTGCTCGATGAGCTCTCCTTTGATGCCTCGGAACGAGGCGCGGGGCACTTTGTGGTCAGCGCTGACTATGTGCGCGCACAACTTGATGCCATTGCCCAGGATCAGGATCTGAGCCGCTTTATTCTCTGATGGCGTCGTGAAAAGCCCCAAATACTTCGTTGCACCCCAAGGGCACTTCCTTCGGGGCGCGCACATCTTTCGTCACTGCGGCGTACCCAAAAGTACGCCGCATTCCTCAGTCTTTGCGCGCCTCGTCTTTGGGCCTTTTCACTTAGCCATCTTCTTGTGCTAGTTTTGACGGAAAAAAGTACCTGCTACCGCATGGCCAGCGGGTTATTGAATGCTGCCACTGGCCCCAATTCTCTTTCAATCTCCAACAGCCGGTTGTACTTGGCGATCCGTTCACTGCGGCAGGCGGATCCGCTCTTGATCTGTCCGCCCCCCATAGCCACGGCAAAATCAGCCATGAAGGTGTCCTCGGTCTCACCGCTGCGGTGAGAAATCACATATCCCCATCCTGCCTTGCGGCAGAGTTGTATGGCTTCTATCGTCTCGGTGACGGTACCGATCTGGTTGAGTTTGATGAGTACGCTGTTGGCTGATTTTTCTTCAATGCCGCGGGCAATAAAGCGGCTATTGGTGACGAAGAGATCATCCCCTACAATCTGGGTCCTGTTGCCCAGGGTTGCTGTGTGCTCCTTGAACCCCTGCCAGTCATTTTCATCCAGACCATCCTCGATGGAAATAATAGGATAGGCGTCAAGCCATTGCTCGTAGAATCGAGTCATTTCAGCACTTGTTTTTGTCCCCTGTCCGGACTTGTCAAGATGGTAGGCGCCGTCTGCAAAAAATGAACTGGCTGCCGGGTCAAGGGCAATGGCTATATCAATTCCAGGTCGGTATCCGGCATTTTCGATGGCCGCAACGATCAGTTCGCAGGCCTCGTCGTTACTCTGCAGGTTCGGAGCGAATCCGCCCTCATCGCCAACACTCGTGGAATAGCCTTTTTGGCGCAATATCTTTTTGAGGGAATGAAAGGTCTCAGTGCCATAGCGCAATGCCTCGGCAAAGGTCGGGGCGCCGACAGGCATAACCATGAACTCCTGAAAGTCGACGCTGTTGTCTGCATGTTTTCCGCCATTGATGATATTCATCATAGGGACCGGCAGATGGGTTGCACACGGTCCGCCCAGATAGGCATACAAGGGAAGCCCTGATGCCGCAGCCGCAGACTTGGCCACTGCCATGGAGACTCCGAGTATGGCGTTGGCGCCGAGCTTTCCTTTGTTTGGGGTGGCATCAAGATCAATCAGCAGTCGGTCAATCCCGGCCTGACGGGCAGGATTGAAGCCAGTGAGCATCGGGGCGATAAGGGTGTTGACGTTTGCCACTGCCTGGAGCACGCCCTTGCCGTTATAGCGTTTTTTGTCTCCATCCCGTAATTCTACTGCTTCATGTTCCCCGGTAGAGGCTCCGGAGGGAACAGAGGCAGATACCCGGATTCCATTGTCCAGACCACACATAACGCGAACGGTCGGATTTCCTCGAGAGTCAAGAACTTCTAAAGCGGACAGCGAGCTGATACGTGGTTGCATGAGTTTTCCTCCAGTGTCGGCCTGTTCGGTTATCTTATATTAGGACTTCATGACTCCTATTAAGGCGTAAATTAACCAATTTGTCCAGATTTTCTGTCGAAAGTCAATATGGTTCGCATTATGCTTACCGGAAATGCGGATCAGGAAACTGCGATCGCGGCCGTGAACGCCGGGCAGATTTCTTCAGGGCTTGTAGAGCTTTTCCATGCAGGTCGGTATTAAAGAGCCAATTTGTCTGCGAATGATGCCATCGAAGGAGGGTCTTAAATATGCTTCTCTTTGACCGGGTGAACAGATTCTCTTCCTGTATGTTTGTCGCGGGTTCAGGATGGGATAACTTGACTTATTGAGAGATGATAGATATCTTGAATTTTACTCATATGTGATAAAATGAGTAAAATGATAACAGGGTCACTGTTGACACTTTTGTTCCCTTGAATTTTTTATGGGAGGCCATATGAGATTTTCATGGAAAACATGTTTTTTGATGGTGGCTTTCTCTTTAGTGTCTTGTGCTCACGGGATTGCCAGCCAGTTCCAAAATGCTCCGCAGGTACAGGAATCAGCACGGCAAGGCCATGATGGTTTTCCTGACCATGATGGTTTTTCTTCTGGGGTAGACGATGTTTTGGCTAGCCTCACTCCCAAAGAAAGGAAGTGGTACCACAGATTCCAGGAAGGGATTCCTCTTTTCGATGGCTGGAAAAAGATAACCCGGGCGGTTGTAGAAAAATTTCCTGAACAGGAACGGGAAAAGAGATTGACGGCCATGCAGGCGCTTGGCCATAAAATCGGTCATGAATGGAGCCGGGACAATAGGGTCCGCAAGGTAAGCACAGAAACATTGAGAGCCTGGGGACAGGATTTGCGCAAAGCCGGATCTGAAAATCATGTTCAGTTGGCCAATGTCTTGCATAAAATAGAAAGTGAGGTGAACGTCCTGTTGCGTATTGAATAATGCGTGATTGGTGCCGGGTTTGATCAGGGGGCAATGACCCTGTTTATCTCACATTCCAACCTGCCGTTATGAAGCAGTACTTCTATCTGTTCACCCAGGTGAACCTGGTCACTTCTGGTAATGATTTCCTCTTGAATTTTCCCTGATTTTTTCCTGCTGGCGATAGCATACCCCCGGGCAAGAGTAGCAAGGGGGCTGACAGAATCTAAAAGCGCTGCCTGTGCGGAAAAGGCTGCGCTTTTTTGTGTGATCAGAACGTGCATCTGCTGGATCAGTTTTTCGCTGGCATGGCGCAACCGTTGCGCCTGGATGGTCATTCTGGAGAGGGGAGACTGGTGCTCTAATCTGGAGAGGACTCTTTCAAGGCTGAACGTCTGTTGCTGGAGAAGTCTTTCCATGGAGTGAGTCAGTCGGGAAGTACTGTGGTCGATCTGCAAAGTGAAGTGTGAAAGGGTCATCCCCAGATCGCCAAGCAGGCGTTTATTCTGGTAGACTTGTCTGCTGTAGTCGTCAATCTTTTGTAGAAGCAGGGTGCTGATCTGTCTTTTGAAGAGGGCTATCTGTCGTAGGAGCAAGGTAGAATCAGGGATAATTTGCTCCGCGGCGCCTGTCGGGGTAGGGGCTCTCAGGTCAGCACAAAAGTCGGCAATGGTGAAATCGACTTCATGGCCAATGGCAGAGACAATGGGCAGGGTTGAGGCTGCAATGGCCCTGGCTACGCACTCCTCGTTAAAGGCCCAGAGATCTTCCAGTGAACCGCCTCCCCGGCAGAGGACGATGATGTCACTATTCAGCTCCTTGTTGATTCTGGCGATTGCCCCGGCAATTTCTTCAGCAGCACCCGTTCCCTGAACCCGGACCGGAAATATCCGGATCGTCGCGCCCCATCCACGCTTTCTCCATATTTTGAGAAAATCATGGACCGCAGCGCCGGTGGGAGAAGTTATAAGGGTAATATTTCCAGGGAAGAGAGGGACCTTTTTTTTCCTTTCTTCGCCAAAAAGACCTTCTGCCGCCAGTCGTTTTTTCAGCTCTTCAAATTGAAGCTGGAGCAGGCCGGCCCCTTGAAAGTCGACTGTGTCAACAATGAGCTGGTAGTCGCCACGGGGTTCATAGACAGAGATCCGACCGTGACAGACCACTTGCTGTCCATCGCGGATGTCTTTGTTCAGAAAGCGCTGCTGCCCTTTAAAAAGGACAGCGCGAATCTGAGCGCCCTCATCCTTGAGGGTGAAATAGCTGTGGCCCGAGTAGGGGCGGGAGAGGTTTGATATCTCGCCGCTTACCCTGACAAAGCGGAATTCTCCCTCAAGAAGATTTCTGATCGACCTGCTGATCTGGGAGACGGTGAGTATCGCTGCTGCTGAAGGAGATGTGGGAGATTCCATATCGAAGAAACAGGCTCATGAGTGGTTTGATGAGGTGCAGGCAAGGCTGGTCTGCTCGATTGCGAAAGGCCTTGAATGTACCTGATGCGTCTTTGTGAACTGGGGGACGCTTGTGTCGGGACAGATCAGCTCAGATAATTTTTGCAAGATCATCATAGTTTGGCAATGGACATGCTGGACGCTATCGAGTAAATAGAAAAAATTAAACTCAGAAAAAAGAACCCAAACTGCTCCAGGAAAAGGATCAGGCAGCTCTTTATTCTTCATAGAACGAGGGCGTGAAACCATGCTGTGTCATGATGGCGGAATGATCGGAAAGGGAATACATTTTCATGACGGATCCTAAAATGTTTGGCTATAAAGGTAAAGTAAAAAACAAGAGGAGGTTGACACATGGCAGGACAGAGCGCCTTTGATAGGCAACAGATTCAGCAGGATTCTCATAGCGAAGGCAGTGGTCTGCTTGAGCATTTAAATCTGCCCCCTGTTGTCATCCGCTTTATTAAAAAGAATAAAAGAAAATTGCAGATAGGGGTCGTTGCTGTGCTTACAGTGGTTACCTGCTCGATCCTGTATGATTCTTACCGGTCAAACCGGATCCAGAAGGCATCGGCAGCACTGGCTGTTGCCATGCAAACAGCTGAACCGGAGAGGCATAATGCCCTTGTTGGCGTGGCCGCTGATTTTTCGGGAACGCCTTCGGCTCACTGGGCGAGAGTAGAGCTGGCCCATGAACAGATGAAAGAGGGTAAATTTAAAGAGGCCGCCGAACAATATGGGGCGGTGCGAAAAAAAATAAGCACCTCTGATCCTCTTTTTGCCTTGTTGACCTTTGGTCTTGCCCAGGCCAATGAATCAGCCGGACTGGTTGAGGCTGCGAATCTCGAGTATAAGGCACTGCAGAAGATTGAAGGGTACGAAGGAGAAGGCTTCACCGGCCTGGCTAGAATATATGAATCTCAAGGCGAGATGAAACAGGCCCGGGATGTGTATGAGGAGTATCTGCTGACCTTGAGTGATCAGGGCCAGAATGATCCTGTCAAGGCTAAGGTAGAGGAGAAGATCGCCAGACTCAAGGCCATGCAGTGAAACTGATTGAGACCTCGCTGGAGATGGCAGCTCTTGCTGCCAGTTGGCGGCAGGAAGGGCAAAAGATTGCCCTGGTGCCGACCATGGGCTGGTTTCATCAAGGCCATCTGGCCCTGATGCACCAGGCAAGAGAGAGCGCCGATCGGGTGGTGGTCAGCCTTTTTGTCAACCCTATTCAGTTTGGCCCTGGTGAAGACCTCGCCGCTTATCCGCGTGATCTGCAAAGAGACATGGACCTTGCCGCAGGAGAGGGCGTTGATGTCCTCTACGCCCCGACTGCCTCAGATATGTATCCTGCCGGGTTTCAAACCACTATCCGGGTGGCGGATCTCGGCAGGGGATTATGCGGGACCAGTCGACCCGGTCACTTTGATGGTGTCTGCACGGTTGTCATGAAACTTTTTTCCCAGACCCAGGCGCATCTGGCTCTCTTTGGTGAAAAAGACTTTCAGCAACTGGCAGTGATCAGGCGCATGGCCCGCGATCTTGATCTAGTCGTCGATATTGTCTCTCATCCCACTGTACGGGAGGCAAACGGTCTGGCCATGAGCTCACGTAACAGTTACTTGCAGGAAGAGGAGAAGGAGAAGGCGCTCTGTCTTTTTCGGGCCATTCTTTTTGCTCGGGAAAAGGTGAAGGCTGCGATTCATCCCCTGTCTGCGCTTGCCTTGTGTCTAGAGATTGAGAAAAAAATTGGCCAGGTCTCTGGCTGTGTGGTTGAATATGTGGAGATTGTTGATAGTGACAGCTTTGAGCGCTGTGAAACAATAAATGTGAACAGCAGGTTAGTCATGGCGGTAAAGATCCATGAGAGAGTTCGTCTGATAGATAACGCCAGACTGTTTGAACTGTAAAAAAATAATGAGAAGATAGAAAATAATGTTGCGACAGATGCTGAGGGCAAAGCTTCATCGGGCGACCGTTACTGAAGCTGATTTGAGTTACGAGGGAAGTCTGACTATAGATAAGAATCTCATGGATGCCGTGGGGATTGTGCCCTTTGAACGGGTCCATGTCTATAATGTTAATAACGGTGAGCGTTTTGATACCTATGCGATTGTAGGCGAGCCGGGAACCGGGGTGATAGGATTGAATGGTGCCGCGGCCCGTAAGGGGATGGTGGGCGATATCATTATTATCTGCACCTATGGTCTCGCTGCTGAAGAGGAGGTACAGGAGTATCATCCTGTTATCGTCCTTCTTGATGAGCATAACGCCATCAAAGAAACGCTCAGTAAGTAATTAAAAACAAAGGTTGCCTCTTCTATTCCCGGTGTGCAGTTCAGGGAGCTGGTTGATGAGGCAGGGAATTCAGCGACTTTCTGCTGTTTTTTTCTGGAGCGCAGAGAACAATGCCTGCGGGTGAACAAGGTGTTGACAGAAAATAAGGCCGGTGCCATGAATTTTGGTGAGAACAGCTGGCATTTTTGTCCACAGTGGGAGCATCTGCTGGCCGTTTCTCGAACCAGGCGGCAAAAGAAGGCTTATCTATGACCCGGAATTACTGCCTGTTTCGGCTGAGCTGGTCAGTCGAACCTTGGTCTGTCCGGGTTCCTGTCAAAATATCAGAAGAGAGACTGGTGGAGATGACAACAGCTCTGCAGCAATCGGCAAAGGCGTAAGGTTCTATCCACCTCCCGGCTCCTTGTCTGCCAGGAGGTGGATGCTGTACAATGACTGACAGCACTTATCTGTAAAATTTGTGACTGCCGTATTGATTAAGGTAGGTGAGACGGGAAGACCAATCAGGATTTGTGCCTTCCTGATGAAAGTGGGTCGCGCCGGCGGTGAAATCCTTGGCGGTGAGAGCAATGTAGGCAGATTGCAGGCATTCAAAAAAAACAGGCATGTTCGTGGGGAGATACGATTCTTTGATGGTCCAACTGAACTGATGCGGTTGAGTCACCACATCTTTGACGGAAAGATTTCTCTTTACGGCCCGGTTCAGGGTCACATGGGCAATGGCAATCTGTCCGACCTGCGGTTCGGAACGGGCCTCATGATAGATATTCAGAGTCAACCACAAAAGTCCTTCCAGTAGCGTCATTTTCTTTCTCCATTAATGCGTCTATATTCAGAATGACATTTAATATCATAATCTGACATAAAATGCAAGTCTGGCACTTTTGTGGTGGATGTATGCCTGGGCGTGTTTTATCTCTGATGGTTACAAATCTGAGCTGTCAGGGTGACTCTTCTGGTCTGGAAAGATACCCTTTTGTTCCATCTGCCTGTTCAACCTCTTGACAGAGGTGACTCTTGTTATTTTAAGTTAATATGAAATTCAGGTGTTGCCGTCATGGGCCATCTGATAGATATTGATTACCTATTCACTTGCCACTCCCAACTTACAACTTACAATTTCGAAATGAGTGACCTTAAAGAGATCGTCCTGGCCAATCCCAGAGGGTTCTGTGCCGGTGTCGTACGGGCCATTGCCACGGTACGGCTGGCCCTTGAGCAGTATGGTTCTCCGATTTATGTGCTCCATGAGATCGTTCATAATAAACATGTCGTTCATGAACTGGAAGAGCTGGGTGTTGTCTTCATGGAAGAACTTGCTGATATCCCGCGCGGGGCCGTCTGTATCTTCAGTGCTCATGGAGTTTCGGTGGCAGTTGAACAGCAGGCGCAGGATCTCGGCCTGCGCACGATCGACGCCACCTGTCCCCTGGTGAGCAGTGTGCATCGGATGGTTGAAAGATATTATGCTGAAGGATGTGATGTCCTGATTATTGGCCATCATCGTCATCCGGAGGTGGAGGGTGTGAGTGGCCGGGTCGCAGGCCGGGTGCATGTCATTGCCTCGGAGGAGGAGGCTATGAGGGTGCAGGTTGTCGACCCTGAAAAGGTCGCGTATGTCACCCAGACCACCCTCTGTCAGAACGATATTGCCGGGATCAGGCAGAGGTTGGAACAACGCTTTCCCACAATCAGAGGACCTCGTTCAAATGTCTGTTACGCCACCCAGAATCGTCAGAATGTGGTGAAAGAATTGGCGCAGAAGGTGG
>JANZPQ010000133.1:0-2747 GCA_038040945.1 Desulfobulbaceae bacterium
GACTCGTCCGAGCTGCTCGACATGCACACCCGATCCAAGACCTTCTCGGTCTATTACCCAAAGACACGACCGGGCCATGATAGATATGCCATTGTCGCCTCCATGAACAGCCGCTATGACGACTGGAACGGACTCAGCCCAGCCGCCTATGAAAGTGAAAAACAGGCCCTTATCGAGCGGACCCTGGTGGACCTGAATCGTTATTTTCCTGGGGTGAACGAGAAAATCGACTGGCTGGAGGCGGCAACGCCAAAGACCTTTAACCGCTACACCCTGCATACCCACGGCACCTCATTCGGCACCAAATTCGAGGGCCTTGCAGTGTCCAGATCCATCTTCAAAGAGGTTCCCGGGCTCTTTCATGTCGGCTCAGTGGGGATCATCATGTCCGGCTGGCTCGGGGCAATCAATTACGGGGTCATCGTCGCCAATGATGTCGACGGCTATATCCGCAGCCTATAATCAATATAATGAATCCCTTTACTGATCAGAAAGTTGTTATCACCGGCGCCAGCCGGGGCCTGGGCCGGGCCATCAGCCTGGCCTTTCTTAAGCAGGGCGCAACGGTCATCGGCATCTATGGTGGCAACCGTGAGGCGGCCAGCGCCTTTGCTGAAGAATGCAGGCAGTTTGGCGACAGGCTGCAACTTCACCAGTGCGATGTCGCCGACGGCAGGCAGGTCGAGGAGTTCTTCCGTCAGGTGGAAGATGAGTTTGACACCATTGACATCCTGATCAACAATGCGGGAATCCGCCGCGATGCACTCCTGGCCCTCATGGACAGCAAGGATTGGCAACAGGTGATCGACATCAACCTCACCGGCACCTTCAACATGTCCAAACAGGCGGTATTGCTGATGATGAAACAGAAATATGGGAGGATCATCAATATCACCTCTCCTGTTGCCCACCTCGGTTTTGCCGGTCAGGCCAACTATGCGGCCTCCAAAGCCGGCCAGATCGGCATGACTAAAAGCCTGGCCAAGGAAACAGCCCGTAAGAAGATCACCGTCAACTGTGTCTCTCCAGGATTTATCGCCACCGACCTCCTGGCTGATCTGAGCGCCGAACAGGTTGCTGACTATAAAAAGCTGGTCCCCATGCGCCGTTTTGGCACCGCCGAAGAAGTAGCGGACGCGGTTCTCTTTCTTGCCGGCCCGCAGGCCTCCTACATTACCGGCGCCGTGCTGGAAGTCAATGGAGGATTATAAATGAGCATGACCATTGACCCCCTCATCACTGAGCTGATCCCGCACCGGCCTCCCTTCCTCTGGATTGACAGGATTATCAGCTATGAGGATGGAACCATGGTTACTGAAAAGACCATCCCTGAAGATCTGGACATCTTCAAAGGCCATTACCCGGAACAGCCCATCCTGCCGGGGGTGATCCTCTGCGAGGCCCTGTTTCAGACCGGCGCCCTGCTTATCGCCAGGATGCTACAAGACATGCACGAGACCAGACACGGCATCCCTGTCCTCAGCCGGATTGGCGTGGCCCGCTTCAAACGTCCTGTGGGTCCGGGCAGCACCATCCGCATGCAGGTGCACCTGAAGGAAAGAATTGCCGGTTCCTGGTTCATGAGAGGAATCCTGCGCGTCAAAGAAAAGATCGCCGTTCAGGTTGATTTTTCCTGCACCCTGACCTCTGGCCTGCGACCATGAACACGTATGCCCAGAGCTTGATTTTTTACCCAGATGAACTATCTTTTAGCCCGAATGTTTCATAAAAATCACGCAGTCCCTCGTAGGAGCGACCTTGGTCGCGATTGATGCCGGTTTTTATGAAGTGACTTTTTCGCGACCAAGTTCGCTCCTACGGGCAAATTTATCATTCTTATGAAATATCCGGGTTAGAAAATAATATTTACAATCATACATTTCATTAAAACAAAGACCAACACTTAAAGGAATACACTCGTGCAGCTATCTATCACTGATATGATCTTACATGCCGGTCCAGTTGGACAACTGGTCATGCTTCTTCTCTTTATCTTTTCCCTGGCATCCTGGGCAATTGTCTTTATGAAGGCACGACTGTTTAAAAAAGTCACTGCCGATAGCCAGGACTTCCTGGAGGCCTTCTGGACTTCGGGTAAGCTTAGCGAGGCCTATGACACCGCCCAGGAATATGAATACAGCCCCGAAGCCGCTGTCTTTTCGTCTGGTTTTACGGAACTCGAGAAGATCAACAAAATTCGCAGCCGTAGAGAAGGTAAAGATGGCGCCAATCTACAGGAAACACTGGATATGCAGATGGCCACTATGGACAATCTGAAACGGGCTCTCCGTAAGGCAGAATCCCAGAAGATGGCTGAACTGGGACGATCCCTCTCTTTTCTGGCGACAACCGGCAGCGCTGCCCCTTTTATTGGCCTTTTTGGTACGGTCTGGGGCATCATGGCCTCATTTCACGAGATCGGCAAGCAGGGTTCCGCCTCTTTGGCCGTTGTCGCTCCCGGTATCTCTGAGGCCCTGGTGGTCACAGCCGCAGGCCTTGCCGTGGCCATCCCGGCAGTTATTTTCTATAATTATTACGCCAGCAAGCTTTCCGATATTGACGCAGAGATGCAAAATTTTTCCACCGATTTTCTCAACCTTGTTGAACGTGATCTCATTAGCCGTGGATAGCGAACGAGTTACTAACTACTAATTACTAAAATTACGAATTACTATTAATCTGTTTTTAATTCGTAATTCGTTATTCTTAATTTTATTTTTACTGGAAACAAATAAAATGGGAATGGG
>JANZPQ010000134.1:0-10485 GCA_038040945.1 Desulfobulbaceae bacterium
CTTTACGTGGCCGCCATCAGCCGCCAGGAGCAGGCCAAGGCCGTAACCTATGGACTCAGTTTCCTGGACCTGTCCACCGGCGAATTTCTGGTGGGTGAGTTCCGGGACGACTCCGCCCCCGGTGATCTGATTCTCGACCAACTGACGCGGATGGCGCCGGCGGACCTGCTGGTCGGCCACGATCAGGCCAAGGCCCTGGCCCCGCTGCTCCAGACCGCCCAGACCCTGCTGCCGGGCCTCTGCCTTACCATGCGAGCAGAGGCCCTGTTCCATTTGCCAAGCTGTGAAGAACTGCTGACCGATCATTTTCAGGTACTGAATCTGGCCGGTTTCGGTTGCGGGGGGATGACTCAAGGGGTCGTCTGTGCCGGAGTGCTGCTCGATTACATCCGCGAGACCCAGAAGACCGAGCTGGATCATATTGAGATTTTGCGCCCCATAGATCTAGCCGCCATCCTCCAGATTGACGAGTCCTCACGCCGCAATCTGGAACTGACCCAGACCATCATCGGCGCCCGGCGGGAAGGGTCGCTGCTGGCCGTGCTCGATCAAACCAGCACCCCCATGGGCGCCCGTCTACTGCGGCATCATCTCCTCTTTCCTCTTCAGGATGTGGAGCGGATTACAGCCAGACTCGACGCAGTCGGCGCGCTACTCACGAACGGAGTCCTGCGCCAGGAGTTCCGGGCGCAGCTCGCCACCATCTATGATCTTGAACGACTGAACAGCCGGATGGTACTCGGCAACGCCAATGGTCGGGACATGCTGGCCATGCGCCAGTCACTGGCCATCTTGCCCACCATCAAAGAGCTGCTGACGCAATGCAGCGCCACACGACTCCTGGGACTCGGCGCGGATCTTGACCCGCTGACGGATCTGCACCAACTGCTGGAAGATGCCATCCATGAGGATGCCCCCATCACCCTGCGCGATGGCAACCTGATCCGCGCAGGCTTTAACGAGGAACTGGACGAGCTGGTGCGCCTGCTCCGCGACGGCAAACAGATGATCCTGGAGCTGGAGAATAAGGAGCGAACGGCAACGGGTATTGCCAAGCTCAAGGTTGGTTACAACCGGGTCTTTGGTTATTTTATCGAGGTGAGCCGCCTGCAGGCCGAAAAAGTGCCCGAACATTACATCCGCAAACAGACCCTGGTCAATGCTGAGCGTTTTATCACCCCGGAGCTGAAAGTATTTGAGGAAAAGGTCATGGGCGCCCAGGAGAAACGGTTAGAGCTGGAATACCAGCTCTTCACCCAGATCCGTAAACAACTGGCCGCAGAGAGCCCACGCCTGATCAAGACCGCGCACTTACTGGCCCAGGTTGACTTTTTTGTGGCGCTGGCCGAATGTGCCCACCGCTATCACTACCGGCGGCCCGAGGTGAACGCCGGCGAGGCCATTGTCATCACCGAGGGCAGGCACCCCGTGATTGAGCGCTCACTGCCCAGCGGCAAATTTGTGCCCAATGATATCGCCCTCGATCAGGAGAACCAGGAGGTGCTGATCATCACCGGCCCCAACATGGCCGGCAAGTCCACGGTGCTGCGACAGACGGCGCTGATTGTGCTCATGGCCCAGATGGGCTCCTTTGTCCCGGCAGACAGCGCCACAATCGGAGTAGTAGACCGCATCTTCACCAGGGTGGGCGCCATGGACGATCTGCGGCGCGGCCAGTCGACCTTCATGGTGGAGATGAACGAGACCGCCAATATCCTCAACAACGCTACCGAGCGCAGCCTGGTGATCCTCGATGAGATCGGCCGCGGCACCTCCACCTTTGACGGTCTGGCCATCGCCTGGGCCGTGGCTGAGGATCTGGTGGCCAAAAACAACAAGGGAGTGAAGACCCTCTTTGCCACTCACTATCACGAACTCACCGACCTGGCCCGCACTCAGGAACGTGTGCGCAACTATTCCATTGCCGTGCGGGAATGGAACGACACCATCATCTTTCTCCACAAACTGGTGGAGGGTGGCACCAACCGCAGTTACGGCATCCAGGTGGCAGCGCTTGCAGGCGTTCCAGCCAGGGTCGTGGCCCGGGCCGGCGAGATTCTGGCCAATATCGAGAGCGGGGAACTGGACCGGGATGGCACCCCCTGCATCGCCAGAGATCGCGGCGAGAAAAAGGGCAAGAAGAAACAACACCCCAACCAGCTCTCTCTGTTTGCCCCACCGGCGGACCCCTTGCGTGACTATCTGCGGAAGATCAAGGCCGATACCCTCTCACCAAGGCAGGCCCTTGATGTTTTGTATGAGCTGGAGGCCCTGTTGAAAGAGTAACACGGTGTGCAGTACCAGCGAGCGACCGAAGTCATCGCCACAAACAGAGCAACTTGAACAGCCGCACATCTTTTCGCACATATTTTCTTTTGCCATAGAGACAGCTTTTATGTATAGTTTGCGCCAGCCAATGATAAACTAATGACAAATCAATGACAAATTTCGCAGTTCCCGTAGGAGCGACATTGATCGCAGAAAAGTCTCCCCATGGAAACCGGCATCAATCGCGGCCGAAGCCGCTCCTGCAGAGACACAGCCATATTCATGAACTATTTGGAATAATAACATTTTTCTTCAGCACTTACTCCTTCTTCCTCAAATTTCATAAACCCAGCCCCATGCGCCGTGTTATCATCCTTTCTCTTTTTCTCATCCTGACTGTTCTGCAAGTATCCACAGGTCCCCTCTTCTGTGCCGAACCAGCACAAGGTACAAAGCCCCCTGACAAGAACATGGCAGCAAAGAAAGCTCCTGTTCAGAAGCTGGTTCTGGCTAAAAAATTCGAGCAGGCTACATCCTATTTCACCGAGCTGCAGAACGACGAGAAGCGTGTCAACTCCAGAGAAGACTGGGCCACTGCCGTCGACAATTTTCAGAAAATTCATGACCTGCAACCCAAATCAGGATACGCCGCCGCCAGCCTTTTCATGCTGGGGAGGGTCACATACAGTAAATACCAACAGTTCAATGACACCTCCGATCTGGACCGATCCCTGGAATATTATCAGCAGGTCACCACCCTGTTTCCCTGGCATCAACTGGCCGATGATTCTCTCTATACCCTGGGCCGTATCCAGCTTGAAGACAAAAAAAATCCAGAAGAAGCTGCCAGAATATACACCCGAATCACCTCCGAATATTATAGCGATGACCTGGCAGACAAGGCCATGGAGAAGCTTAAACTTCTGGCCCAGGAGTTTAACACCCCTCTGCCCCCACCAATAGCAACAACGCCTGCCGATGCTTCTCAACCTTCTCCAGTCGACTCGCCACAACCAGACCTGACGGAACTACCGAATGTGAAACACCGTTCCTATGTCCTACCGGTAACATATTGGTCTTCCGACAATTACACCCGTGTCGTGATCAATGCCTCGCGCCCTGTCTCCTTTAAAGAAGAACTACTGGAAAAGGTCGGCGAACAACCCCGTCGTCTCTTCATCGACTTTGACAAGAGTTACATTGAACCCAAATATCGTGCCCCTATCCCCATAAAAGACGGCTTGCTCCAACAGATCCGCACTGCCCAGTTCTCTCCGGATACGGTTCGGGTTGTTTTTGATATCGAGTCCATCAAAAGTTACCGGATTTACAGCCTTCCCGATCCTTTCAGGGTTATTGTTGACGTCCATGGACAAAGCAAGCCCACAGTTGCTGCCACCGGTGACAAAGCCCCGTTGCCAGAGACGCAGGTCAAGGAGAGCCAGGCAAGCAAGCCTGAAGCGACCCCCCGTGGATCGTCCACTCCGCAGATCGCCGTAGATGAAAAGCAACCCGAGATCGACTTGTCTGCGACCGACACGACTGATGCGCCGATGCTTATCCTCCAGGATTATAAAAAAATTAAACTCTCAAAAACTCCCAAGGGACCGGCGCCGGAACGGGATGCGCCACTCACTTCTCCTTCACTTTCTCTGGCCCAGCAATTAAACCTTGGCGTGCGCCGTATCGTGCTCGATCCCGGTCATGGCGGAAAAGACCCTGGCGCCTCAGCCTTTGGCATGAAGGAAAAAGATATTGTCCTGCAGGTGGCTAAAAGACTGGCCACCAAGCTCAAAAAGGAGCTGGGATGCGAGGTCATCCTTACCCGAAACAGTGATGTCTTTATCTCGCTCGAAGAACGAACCGCTATTGCCAACGCCAACAGCGCTGATCTCTTTATCTCCCTGCATCTCAACGCCCATTCTTCGGCGAAGGTTTATGGCGTTGAGACCTACTATCTCAACCTGAGCTCTGATCCCGATGCCATTCGGGTGGCCGCCCTTGAAAATGCAACGTCGACCCATCAATTAAGTGATCTGCAGAATATCCTCTCAGATATCATGAAAACCTCCAAGATTGATGAATCATCACGGCTGGCCCACAAGGTCCAGGATGCACTCTTCTCAGGACTGACCGACAGAAAATATCCGCAGGTTAAAAATCTGGGAGTAAAACAGGCCCCATTTTATGTCCTGATCGGCGCGGAAATGCCGGCAATCCTCATTGAAATGGCCTTTATCAGCAACAAGACAGACGCAAGTCACGTAAAAAAAGAAGGCTATCAGGATGCCCTGGCCGCGGAAATCGTCCAGGGCGTTCAACGATACATCCGCACCATAACCGCCAGTCTTTAGGGCGCCGTAACACGGCTGGTAAAACGATGAGAGACAAGAGCCACAAAGATCCGCATGAGCCTCAAGGTATTTCCACCCTGCTGTCCGGAATGGCCAGGGATCAAGGCTGGCAGCTGCAACTGGACAGGCACAGCCTGTTTCTCCATTGGGACAAACTAGTTGACAAAAGCACCTGCGCCCATGCCCAGCCGCTGAAGATCGTGGGAAATGTCCTCTGGCTTGAGGTTGCCAATTCCGCATGGATGCAGCAGCTACAATTCCAAAAGATCCCCCTGCTCGAGACCTTGAATACCACGCTCCGCCTCTCCCGACTTGAAGATATCCGCTTCACCCTGATCGACCACGAGAAGGCCAAAGAGCAGAACAAACAGAAGGTTCGTTTTATTCAGCCCAATCCCGACGCCAGGGAGGCCTTTGAAAAACAGATCGCCGGTATTGAAGATGAGAAAATCCGCGATTCATTGATGAGCCTCTGGTATCTGTCCCACTCCTGTCAGAAAAGCTGACGGGTTCGACGCCCGAGAAAGGACTTGACCGACCTAGCAATTACAAATTATGAATAACAAAACGCCTTGGACTTCACTTCGTAATTCATTCGTACTTCATAATTCGTAATTAATTTCGTAATTCATAAAGGATACTCATGCTCTACAACTCAGTTCTAGAGGCCATTGGCAACACTCCTCTGATCCGGATCAATCGGCTATGCCCCAACGACAGGGTCCGCCTCTATGGAAAACTGGAATCTTCCAACCCCGGCGGCTCAGTAAAGGAGCGCATCGCGCTCGCCATGATCGAGGCCGGAGAAAAAAGCGGTGAGCTCACCCCTGACAAGATCGTCCTCGAAGCCACCAGCGGCAATACCGGTATCGGGCTGGCCATGGTCTGCGCCGCCAAAGGCTATCGCTGCCTGCTGATCATGTCCGAATCCGCGTCCCTTGAGCGCCGTAAGATCATGCAGGCCTATGGCGCCGAGATCCTGCTCACACCGGCCCACAGAAGCACCGATGGGGCCATTGAAAAAACCTACGCCATGGCCCGTGAACACCCGGAACGCTATTTTCTCCCCGATCAGTTTAATAATGAGGCCAACTGGCAGGCCCATTACAACAACACCGCCCCTGAGATCTGGCAGCAGACTGAGGGACAGGTGACCCATATTGTGACCACCCTTGGCACTTCCGGCACGATGATGGGGCTGTGCGCCTGGTTTTCCGAGCACCAGCCTCAGGTGCGGATCATCGCTGTCGAGCCATTCCTGGGCCATAAGATCCAGGGGTTGAAAAACATGAAGGAATCGTATCGTCCCGGGATCTTTGATAAATCGAAGCCGAGCGAGATCGTCAACATTGAGGATGAAGATGCCTTTCACATGGCCAGGCAGCTGGCCCGTAAGGAGGGTTTACTGGTGGGGATGAGCAGTGGTGCCGCCATGTTTGCCGCCATCAACCTGGCTAAAGAATTAGAGGAAGGATTCATTGTCACCCTGCTGCCGGACAGCGGCGAGCGCTATCTGAGCACCCCTCTCTTCACCCGCAAGGCCCAGAGCTGTGAAAAGACATCACAAGTGCGTTTTTTCAACACCCTGAGCAAGAAAAAAGAGATCTTCACGCCACAGGTTGAAGGGAAGGTCACCTTTTACACCTGCGGGCCAACCGCCTACGAACCGCCCAATCTCTCCCTCTGCCGTCGTTTCATCGTCACCGACCTGATCACCCGCTATCTTGAAAGCAAGGGACTGACAGTGGATTCCTATATGAACTTCACTGATTTAGACGACAACACCAGTGAGGGTGCCAGCAAGGCAGGGCTGTCGCTGAGTGAATTTACCAGCAACTATATAGAGGGTTTCATGGATGCCATCGATGCCCTCGGAGTCAAACGGGCCACCGGCTACCCCAAGGCATCGGAGCATGTGGCCGACATGATCGAGATCAGCCATGAGCTCATCCATAAGGGCTTTGCCTATGAAAAACATGGCTCCATCTACTTTGATATCTCCAAGTTCAAGCGCTATGGACGTCTGTCGGGCATTGACCTGAGCAAGATCCAGCTGGGCAGGACCGTTGATCTGGACAACTATGAAAAGGATAACCCCCGCGACTTCACCCTGCTCAAGCGCTCCACCCTGGCAGAGTTGAAGAAAGGGATCTTTTTTGAAACCGACTGGGGCAATGTGCGGCCGGGCTGGCATATCGAATGTTCCGCCATGTCCACCCGCTATCTGGGCAAGACGCTGGACATTCACACCAGCAGCCGCAATCTTATCTTCCCCCACCACGAAAACGAAATCGCCATTGCCGAGGCCCTGACCGGCAAGCCCCTGGCCAAATACTGGCTCCACTCCGAACTGCTGCTGATGGATGGCAAGATGATGTCGGCCGAGGCAGGGAACATGGTGACCCTGAACGATCTGCTCCTGCGCGGATTCACCCCGCGCGAGGTGCGTTTCATGCTGCTTTCTGTTCACTACCGCAAGCCGCTGAATTTTTCCTTCAAACGGCTGATCAACGTCCGCACCGCCCTGCGCCGTATCGATGAGTTTACCTGCAAACTCCTCTGTCTGCCGCCGGGCCGACCTCACCCGGAGATCGCCGCCTTTGTTTCCACCATGACTGAGCAATTTTCTGAGGCCATGGATGATGACCTCAACGTCTCAAAGGGTATGGGGGCAATCTATAAATTTATCAAGACCGTCAACCCCATCCTCCACGTCAATAATCTCGACCACGATCAGAAAAAATATATTCTGGAGAGTTTCAACAAGATCAATCAGATCCTCCAGATCTTCAGACTCAAGGGATGCCCCCTGGCCCCGGCCGTGAACACCCTGATTGCCAGCCGCGAAAAGGCCAGGGCTGAAAAGGACTGGCAGGCAGCCGATGATGTGCGCGACGAGCTGCTGCGCCAGGGAATCCAGATCATCGACACAGTAACAGGACCTGTCTGGAAGCCCACTGACGAAGAAAAGGGATGATTTTTTTTACAGCCTCGACATAAGGGAATCCTGGCTCCTCATATCTGCATTTCCAGACCCTTGCAAACGTCTTTATCTGTCATTTCCGAACGTATGTGAGGTATTTTCCAACGATGGAGCTAAAAATCTCTCCCTGCAGTCGAGATGACAGTCAGGAAGCATAAGATGAACCTTCATTTTTATGACTTTTGCAAGAGGCTCTTTCGTCAATGAGGTTCGCGGTCTGCCACACTCCGGTCTGCTCCCTTATCTACCTTACTTTACCTAAATCCACCCATCAAAGTTTACCCACCGACCACCCACACCCAGCTATGGAGAACGTCGGTGGGTGGCAGTGAGTAGTTTCAATTCCCCGTTTCTTCTTGGCGTCCAGTACCCCAACTCATGCCAGTGGCGTCGGCACCTGCATCGACTGCGGCCAGAAGCGTGTCCTGCGAGAGATGTGCATATCGTTGGGTCGTCTTCAGTTTACTATACCCTAAAACCTTCGAGACCTCGTAGAGACTTCTCCCGGCATTAAAAATGAAGGAAGCTGCCGAATGACGTAGATCATGGATTCTGACCTCGGCTAGCCGGCTGCCTTTCTGGCTGTGTCCCAGGAGGTGTAGATCGAGACACGCTGTTTTTTAGTGGTGGGATTGGGAACCACATAAGGACAATCGTCATACCGTGACAGCTGTGTCAATATCTCCATCTCCTTTTTTAAAAATTTTTCAGAATTATTTGGTAAAAACATTTCGACTGTGATTAAATTGATTATTCATTTTCAGGTTGGTTAAAGAATTCAGCAAGAAGGTTTCGTTACCCTATATTACTCGAGGTGGACAAAACAAACCTAAGCCAATTTTGACATCGATCGTAAATATTAGTTTACTTTAATGAAGTTTAACGGAAATATCAAAAAACCATACAGCAACTTGTTACAACAGGAGAAATAATGAGTAATATCGACAACGACAAGAAATTTCGTGAGATGGCGGACGCTTTTATCGCCGAAGCCAATAAACTGAGTAAAAAGGAGGACCGGGGCATGGTAAGTGCGTCATTTTTGTATGCTGCGGCACGATTTAATATATTTCTTATTGCGGCAAGTTCGGGTTCGGCAAATGAATTTGCGTCAAAAAAAGAAAATTCATTCAACGCCCTTATGGCGGAATTCAGAAAAATGCTTGAAGATCATTTCGAGAATTATAAAGAGAATTTTGAAAAAAATCTGGGGAAATAAGATGTAATCGTTGAGACCTAATGTGACAGTTGTTAATCTCTCAAGTCGTCAACTGGCTTGAGATACTCAAGACCCACATCCCGGGGGATGAGAAAGAAACATTCAGCTTCCCTGATGATCTGACTATTACAGACGGGAGTGTAGACATAAAATTGACCGATCTCAAGGTCGATAAGCTGATCGCTTTAGTCTCGGACGCCTGCCCAGTATCAATGATTGAAGCTGTAACCAAGGCGAGACAATTGGCCAGACAAAAAGTAGGTGTCCAGCTGATTATTGCACCGCTGGAGAAATTGCCGCCACTGATCATATTGCCATGAGCAGAATGATCAGTGGCGGCAATCTGCTTTTTATCAATCCTGAGAAATGACGTAAAGAAAATCTGGCAAACAAGATTAAGCTGCCTTTATTCGTCCCGACTGGGGCGAGTTCAAAAAAATAGCCACTGATTTTGCCACAAAAAAGTGGACTCATAAAATGGTGAATGGTGCTGTTGTTGAGTCTTATTCAGTATATATTACTGTAAGTAATAATTACATAACACTTATTTCCTGTTTTCATACGCTTGCCTCATTTTCTCTCTCTGTACTTGCATTTTTGTCCTGGCATCTTCCAATGACTTAGAAGAGACTAGGGTTTCCTTGCTTGTTGATATTTTTGCTACAGTGTCAATTACTTTTTTTGCGCATACTGCGGATACCATTATAGCTGGACCATACAGGCCCGGGTCCTCAAGATATGCGTAAGCGTAACCTAGCACAGAATTATCAACAATATCACAAACACTCACGACGCCCAAATTTGTAGTATTATAATCCCAATTATCAGAAGTTGCCGAACAAGATCCACCTGTAATCACCTCATCAAAATTACAAGACACTTCTCCTGTTTCTGATGCGGTAGAACCATAAGTTACACCTTTATCAAACTGAATTGTTCTTATTGTAGTACTTAACGAAACACTTGCGCTCTTGGGTGTTGAATTCACGGGGATTACAAAAAATTTGCTTTGAGCCATTAACAAGGTAGGTGATACACTCAGCACAACAATAAACAATAAACAATAAACGGTAAGGTTCTTTTTCATTTTGCTCCTCATATAATTAACGAAAAATCTTATATATAATTGCATACAATACGCATTTATATCCCCCAACATCCACTCACCTGCCCCAACTAACAAACTATCACTTTTAAGAATAACATTTTTCCTGTTTATAAACATTCAGAATGTTATTCTTCTTACTGAAGTGGTTCCCAGCAATACTCATCCTTGATTAGAGATCACTTCTGTCCTCTCGACATAAAAAAAGGCAGAGCCAAATAATGACCCTGCCTTCTGTGTTCTTTCATGGTTGGCTTTCACACCATACTTGTAGTGCCACCCACGCTATACATTGCGGCAGAGACGGCCAAAGGCGCCGGGAATACTGCCGGAGGACCAGAAAGCGCGGCCCTGCTTGTAATCAACAATCCTTCCAAGCTAAGTTAAAAATCTAGTGTTTTCAAAGTGTTCGGTCAATTTTTTGGCCTTTTTCAACCGTCACCCAAACATATCCCAACTGGCTCAGGTATGTTTTTCCCACTCGAAAAAGATATCGTTCTTTGCCTCGATTCACCCATCAAAGTTCACCCACCGACCACCCACACCCAGCTATGGA
>JANZPQ010000135.1:0-18234 GCA_038040945.1 Desulfobulbaceae bacterium
GCAACAGGGATGGAGGTTAAAGAGACGGAAACGACAATCACCCTCGATGCCACAGGGGGAAGGCAAATCAACAGTGTTGATATTACAACCATGCCTTATCCTGGGTATCCAACGGATCTGCAGGCCCAGTTTATGTGCCTGATGGCCATGAGTGAGGGGGTTTCAATGGTGCATGAAACGATCTTTGAAAACAGATTCATGCATGTGGCCGAGTTGCATCGGATGGGAGCGGATATCACTACAGATGGCCATACTGCCGTAGTCAAAGGGGTGGGAAGGACTGGTTTTTATGGAGCACCGGTTATGGCAACTGATCTGAGGGCAAGCTCATCACTGGTGATTGCAGGCCTGGCAGCAAAAGGGAGAACCGAGATCTCCAGGATCTATCATCTTGAGCGTGGCTATGAACAGTTGGTGGAAAAAATGACTGCTTTGGGAGCTACGGTCTGGAAAGAAGAGGAATGAGCCCAGGATAATAGTGGTGTTGTTTCAATCCTCCCGTCCAGGTAATACTTTTATCATCCCTGATTCCGGAACCGTGTTGCCCTCCGCCTGATATCCGGCGGAAAGAGCGGGATGATTCAGTAATGTCCGGTTGGGAAATTGTAATATCCTGCAGAATGGTCAAGTCTTCTCTTTTGCAGAGGGAGGACCTGGTGTCTTATGAATTTTGTCTGAGTCTCAAGATTGGTTTCTGCATTGCCAAATTATTTGGGTAAGATATTGTATTACCGTCACTATCTTCTATTTGAAGACTGAACATTGTCATATCGATGATCTTACCTTCTATGCTGTTGTCGCCATCAATTATCTTTATTTTATCGCCTATTTTACAAGGAAAAGAGAAGAAAAGTATTACGCTTGAGGTGATATTGCTCAAAATAGACCAGGAAGCAAAAAGTGCGATGCCGACAATGGCAAAAAAAGAAGAGGCAAAGATTAAAACGCCTCGGAAGTCAATCCCCCATATCAGGGCCATAGAGACAAAGAGGGTTGCAAGAAGAAGAAATGTGAAAAATTTCTTAATATAAATGATTCGTTGTTCGATTAATTTCTGTTGTTTGCCATATTTCAAAATGGCCCTATTGATAAGGGAAATGAATATATAATAGATGATAATTGCTGAAAGTGAGAGCCCAAGTTGTATAAGAAGATGTGAAGTTGTGATAAACATTATTTTTGTCCCTTCCGTGTAATCTTGCGGTACTATTTGAAATTACCAGGCTGCAGTTTTCTTCGTTTTGACGACTTCAGCTGGCAGGAGTTCTGGTTCATGGGTCTTTTGGACGTCATGTCTATTTTTCGTTATTATTTTGATCTGGCTCCGAAGAGAGCGGTGAGGAATATCCCTGCCTCGTAGAGGCCAAACAGGGGGATGGCCAGCATGGCCGTGGCCATGACGTCACTGGCTGTCAGGAGAAAGGCGAGAACCACGATGGCAGCGTAAAAAGAGAGCCTTTTTTTACGGAAGTAGCCAGCCTGGACAAACCCTGCCTTGCCGGACATGACCATGAGGAAGGGAATCTCAAAAGAGAGTCCAAAGGCCAGCATGGTGCGGGCCACAAAGGTCAGGTAGGCTCCAAACTTGGGGAGGGGTTCCAGGTTTGGGCTGGCATAGCTCATAAAGTAGTGGAGCATTTTAGGCAGGACGGCCAGCAGGGCAAAGGCTGCCCCTGAGGCGAAGAGGAGAGTGGCCCAGAAGACTACCAGAGTGGTGAATTTCCTTTCACTGCTCTTGAGCCCCGGGGAGATAAACATCCAGATCTGATAGAGGATGACCGGAAAGCTTGCCACAATACCAACGAGCAGTGAGAGCTTGATGTACGAGAGAAACGCTTCCGGCAGGTTGGTGTAGACCAGTTTTTTTATCAGGGGGCTGGCTTGAAAGAGCGGAGCCAGAAAGATCCGGGCAATATCTTCAGAAAGGGTATAGGCGATAGTCGTGCATACGATAATGGTTACGAAAACCTTGATTAATCGTTTCCGTAGTTCCTGATGGTGGGGGGCAAAGAGTTCAAGGCTTCTGCTTAGCATTTTGCTCTTGGTGGGTGTCTGGTTCTTTTTCGGGGTCTAAAGGTGCTGGTGTTTTGGTCATCTTATCGGCTGCCTGATCATCGGGGAGCACTGGGTTGCTTTCGTCTATCTCGATGAGCTCGGCCTCAATGATCGTTTCTTCTGTCTTGTCAGGGGCAGGATTCACCCCCTCGCCCGGGGCAAGGGTTTTCCAGGGCTGGTCGGAGGATTCAAGCAGGTTGTTCTGGAGGGGATGGGCGGCGTTGTTAAGGTCGGATTTGATCGAGTCCAGGGTGCCGTCTTCTGCCAGGTTCTTTTTGAGTGTTTCGGCAGTTTTTTTCAACTCCATGATTCCTTTTGCCATGGATCGGGCAAGATCTGGCAATTTGTCCGGCCCGACAACGATAAGGGCAAGGGCCAGGATCAAGATCATTTCAGGGAGACCGATGCCGAACATAGAAGGTACCTTGTAGGTGAAAAAATCAGGAGGGGTAAATCATGGTTTGTATCAATCTCGATCTATTGAGCAGTCTGATTGATATGAGCAATAAATGTACGGCATTTGCCTGAGGGTGTCAATGCTTGATGAGTATCGCTCGCATGTCCAGCGCATTTCACCTTAAGGGTGGCCAATGGATTGGATCTGCTGGTAATAGTGTTGGAAGGTCTCAGGTGGAACCTGGCTCTGCCAGTGACCGGTAATCTTGGCAAGAAACCAGAAGATCAGAAATGAACTGATGATAAGTGACGGCAGCAGGAGCGGCGGGGGTGTTACTTTTTTGGGAAGGGTGATCTGCAGACATTCTGTTTGAGGGCAGACGGGGAGACATTCCAGGCAGCCGATACATTCACCGGTGCGCACGGTTAGTCTGGCCGTGATCTGGATGGATGCCGGACAGACTGCTTCGCATTTTTTGCAGTCAATACAAAGGCGCTGATCTCGTTTTATCTGAAAAGGGCTGAAGATAGCCAGCAGGCCAAGGAGTGCGCCATAGGGGCAGAGATAGCGGCACCATGAATTTTTTACTATAAACGACAGGGCCACGAGAACGAGCATGATCGAGCCGGCGAGCCGGCTGGGTTCAAGAAAGAAATGGAGCATCTTCGCATCGGAAATCATATTGTAGGATGAATAATGAAAAGTGGTGAGCTCCTGCAGGTTCATCTTCCAGAGGATGAGCCAGGAGAAAAAGCCGAGCAGTAGATATTTCAGGGAGAGCAGCGGCAAGTTGATCCAGGATGGAATGTTCACCAGGGTGTGCAATCTTTTGCCGATTCTTTCAGCAAGATTTGAGGCAAAACCAATGGGGCAGATCCAGCCGCAGAACCCTTTGCGTAAAAAAATGCCAAGAAACAGGGCTGCCAGGAAGATGGTGAGACCGGCCGGATGGATAGTATCATATTCTCCAGAGAGGATAAACCGTTTCAGGCTGACCAAGGCGCCAATAGGGAGAAAGGCCTCGACTGCGGGCGGGCGCAGGGTGGCGTGTTCGGAAACGTTCGTCGCCCAGAGATAAAATTGATAGAATTGCAGGCCGCTGACGAGACAGAAAGAGGCAAAAAGAGATTGGCTGATCAGGCGCAGGGTGGCAATATTTTTGTTAGTGAAAAAGAGTTTCATTGGTACGGATAGGGTGGGTGCAGGTTGACAGGTTAAATTATATTTAAAATGAATATACCATGCATCGCCAGAATATTCTCTGATGAAAGTCAAGGAAATTGTTTCGGCTCTGTGCGGGCTTTTTTTTTGCCAGGCCGTTTTGCTGCAAATGATTGACTTTAAGAGGTGTGTTGACTATATTATTAGGGTTGTTCATTTTACGAAATGATGGTTTGTGCTGTCGCGTATTCTATTTATAGCGCTCTACTCTAGAGTGACAAACAGATTCAGGAGAAGATCATGGCGAGTGTAGTGGTGGTGGGAACCCAGTGGGGAGATGAGGGCAAAGGGAAGATTGTTGATATCCTCACTCGTTATGCTGACTACATAGTCCGGTTTCAGGGCGGGAATAATGCCGGACATACGCTGGTTGTTGAAGGGAAAAAGTTTGTCTTTCATATCATCCCTTCTGGAATCCTCTATGAAGACAAGGTCTGCATGATCGGCAATGGTGTCATTATTGATCCTTCGGTGCTGCTGACAGAGATGGACGAGCTTCAGGAGAAGGGCATGCAGGTCACACCCAGGCGGTTGATGATAAGCGAGAATGCTCACCTGATCATGCCGTATCATCAGAGTCTGGATCAGGCCAAGGAAGCGGCTCTGGCAACAGGGAAAAAGATTGGTACCACCGGTCGGGGCATTGGTCCCTGTTATATGGATAAGGTGGGTCGGGTCGGCATAAAGGCCGGAGATCTCCTTGATGACACCTTGTTTCGTGAGAGGTTGCAGGAAAACATTGAGGAAAAAAACTTCCTGCTGACCAGGAAATACAAGAGCGAACCTGTTTCTTTTGAGACTATCTACTCAGCTTTTCAGGGGTTTGCCGAAAAGCTGATTCCTTTTATCGGCAATGTCTCGGTAGAGCTCGACCAAGCCCGCAAAGGCGGCCGGAATATCCTGTTTGAAGGGGCCCAAGGCACCCAGCTTGACATCGATCATGGCACCTATCCCTTTGTCACTTCCTCTAATACTGTCGCTGGCAATGCCTGCAATGGTTCAGGGTTTGGTCCGGCCCATATCGATTCAGTTATCGGTATCATGAAGGCCTATACCACTCGGGTTGGTGAAGGCCCTTTTCCCACGGAACTTTTTGATGGTATCGGAGAAGAGTTACAGGAAAAAGGTGGGGAGTTTGGCGCCACCACTGGTCGAAAACGTCGCTGCGGCTGGCTGGACGGGGTTGTAGCAGGCGATGCGGTACGGCTCAATGGCCTGACCGGTCTGGCCTTGACGAAACTGGATGTGCTGAGCGGCCAACCGGTGTTGAAGATGGCCACCGAATATGAACTGGACGGAAAACGTTTGTCGGCCATGCCATGCAATATCAGGCAGGCTGCTGCTGTTAAACCGGTGTATGAAGAGCTGGCCGGTTGGCAGGAGGATATTACCGGGGTGCGTGATTTCGATGATCTTCCGGTCAAGGCCAAAGATTATATTAAACGTATTGAAGAGTACACTGGAGTAGAGACGATGCTTGTTTCGGTCGGTCCGGATCGCGACGAGACCATGCTTCTGAATAATCCTTTTGAGAAATAAAGATATCTTTCGTCTGAGAATCAGAAGGTTAAAGACCAAGTGTGCGCCAAAGGCACTCAATAATAGAGTAAGGAAATGAGGTTACTGAATGGCAAGAATTACTGTGGAAGATTGTCTGGAAAAGATTGGTGATGATAATCGGTTCAATCTGGTTCATCTTACTGTCGAACGCATTAAGCAGCATCGTCATGGCGAACCTTTTCTGGTTCCAGGGAATAATAAAGAGATCGTCATGACCCTGCGGGAAATTGCCGCTGCCAAGGTCACCTTTGCAAATATCAAGGGCCTGACGGACCGCTCTCGCAAGGAAGTCGTGGATGTCACCGTTTCTGAGCAGAATGTAGTGGCCTAATTTTTCTTCTGTACGAGTTGGAATAATGCCAAGAGATTATTATGAGGTGTTGTCTGTAAGTCGGACCGCAAGCAGCGGCGAGATAAAAAAGGCCTATCGGACGCTTGCCATGAAATATCATCCAGACAGGAACCCGGATGATAAAGAAGCAGAGTCCCTTTTTAAAGAATGTGCTGAGGCCTATGAAGTGCTCAGTGATGTGCAGAAGAGAAAGATCTACGACACGTATGGTCATGAAGGGCTGAAGAGCAGCGGCTATCAGGGGCCTGGTAATTCTGAAGATGTCTTCTCGGGTTTTGGAGACCTTTTCGGTGACCTGTTCGGTCGACGAGGTGGGGCGCAACCTCGGAGAAATGGTCCGATACCAGGGAACGATCTGCGGTATGATGCTACCATCTCATTTATGGAAGCCGTGCATGGTGTGGCCAAAGAGGTTGAGCTGACCAGGCGTGATACCTGCTGGACCTGTGAAGGCTCAGGGTGTCGTCCTGGACACAAGAGGGAGACCTGTCCCGCTTGTCATGGGCGTGGCCAGGTCATACGTTCTCAGGGATTCTTCCAGGTCAGTTCTACCTGTCCGCAATGCCATGGTGAGGGTGAGATTGTTTCAGACCCGTGTACGGATTGCAATGGCGCTGGACTGGTGGACAAGAGCAAGAAGGTTTCGATCAAGATCCCTGCCGGTGTGGATCATGGCGCCCGGATGCGCCTGCGCGGTGAAGGTGAGGGAGGTCGTCGTGGCGGCCCTGCCGGTGATCTGTATGTGGTTATCCATGTCGAGGAACATGAGTTTTTTAAACGGGAAGGGGAGACTGTTTATTGTCGTTTTCCTGTTTCTATGGTTCAGGCCGCCCTTGGATGTAAAGTAGAGGTGCCAACGATCCATGGTAAAAAGAATTTGAAAATACCCCCAGGCAGTCAAACCGGAACCAGATTCACCTTGCGGCATGAAGGCGTTCCCAGTCTGCGGGGCAGTGGCCGCGGGGATATGGTGGTTGAACTCCAGGTCTTGACGCCGGTAAAACTGTGCGATAAACAGAAAGAACTCCTGCAGAAATTTGATGATCTGGGACGGGAGCATGGACACCATAAAGAGCAGGAGGGGTTTTTCAGCCGGCTCTTTAATGAAGTCCTTGGTAAAAAATCCAAAGAGGAAGAGTAGCCTTTTATGAGTCAGGTGGATAGAGAATCAGGATTTACTCATTTTGATGGCGACGGTAATGCCAGGATGGTAGATGTCAGCGCTAAGAGTGAGACACACAGAGTGGCCCTGGCCGCCGGCAGTGTCATCATGTCTGCGCAGGCATATTCTCTGGTAAAGAGCGGTTCCATGGCGAAAGGAGATGTCCTTGGTGTGGCACGACTGGCAGGGATCATGGGGGCAAAGAAAGTTGATGAGCTCATCCCTCTTGCCCATCCCCTGATGATTACCAGGACCAATGTGGATTTTATCTTTCATGATGAGGATTGCTCCATAGAGATACAGGCGACGGTCGGGATCTGTGGTAAGACTGGTGTGGAGATGGAGGCCCTTACGGCTGTTTCGCTGGCGGCCTTGACCATTTATGATATGTGTAAAGCTGTTGATAAATCGATGGTGATCAGCAATATTCGTCTGTTGAAAAAAACTGGTGGTAAAAGTGGAATATTTGTTAGATAAAAACAATTATTCTGTTTTTTTCTTTTGTTGTTTATGAACCCTTAACTGGGGTATTGGATACATTGGGGGATGATGAAATGGATCAGAAAGAGTTGGACAGGTTCAGGAAACTGCTGAAGGATAAACGTGAAGAGATCCTGATTGAAGCGGAACGGACCTTGACTGAACTGACCGATCAGAGCGGCAATATCCCGGACCCTAATGATCGGGCAAGCGCCGAGGCAGATCGGAGTTTTGAGCTTCGTATCCGTGATCGTGAGCGAAAGTTGCTGCCAAAGATCGAAGCCGCTCTCGAGCGGATCCAGGACGGTAGCTTCGGTGAATGTGAAGGGTGTGGTGAAGAGATTGGCATGAAGCGTCTTGAGGCTAGGCCGGTGACTTCACTTTGCATTGACTGCAAGACTCTTCAGGAAAAGAAAGAAAAAGGACATGGGCTAGAATAGCCATGCCTGAGTTACGTAAAGATCCGGTTCTGGGGCGTTGGATTATTATTGCCCAGGAACGCGCCAAACGGCCCACTGATTTTGTTGTCGCCGAGGCCCCGGTCACAGGGGGGTTTTGTCCTCTTTGCCCCGGCAATGAGAACACGACTCCCCCTGAGGTACTCGCCTACGGTCGACCGTATGGGGCACCTGCCAATTCCCCTGGCTGGCAGGTACGGGTGGTTCCCAATAAGTATCCGGCCCTTGTCATTGAAGGAGATCTCGACCGACAGGGGGAAGGTCTTTACGACAAGATGAATGGTATCGGTGCGCACGAGGTGGTAATCGAGAGCCCGCGCCATGAGGATATATTCGCGAAGATGGATCTCGCTCATATGGTTCTTGTCTTTCAGGCCTTCCGGGCCAGGATTCTGGATCTGGAGCGTGACCCTCGGTTTCGTTATGTTCTGGTCTTTAAGAATTATGGACGTGCCGCCGGGGCCTCGCTTGAGCATTCTCATTCACAGCTTGTTGCCCTGCCTATTCTGCCACGCATGATTGTCTCAGAGCTGCAAGGGACATTGGAATATTATAATTATAAAGAACGTTGTATCTTTTGTGATATTATCCGGCAGGAGATCCAGCAACAGGTTCGGGTTGTGTGCCAGAATGAGCTTTTTATCACCATAACTCCTTTTGCCCCGCGGACTCCTTTTGAGATGTGGATTCTCCCCATGAATCATGAATCCGGGTATCATACTCAGAATGATGAGCAACTTGCGGCCCTGGCCGTTATCTTTTCTGAGACCCTGCGCCGTCTTGATGCCTGTATTCCGGGTGTGCCGTATAATTTTGTTCTGCATACCCAGCCCCTGCATTCTGAAAACATGAAGCATTTTCACTGGCATTTTGAGATTGTTCCCAAGTTGACATCTATTGCCGGATTTGAATGGGGTTCCGGATTTTATATTAATCCCATGCCACCGGAAGAGGCTGCACTGTATCTGCGTGAAGCACTTGTAAAAGGACGACAGGAGGCTAGGCCATGAAGAAGATTTTACTGGTTGATGATGAAGAGGGGATTCAGCTTCTCTATCAAGAGGAGTTTCAGGACGAGGGGTACGAGGTGGTGTCGGCCTTTACTGGAGAAGAGGCCCTGGAAAAATTCAAGTCTGAAACCCCTGACCTGGTCATTCTTGACATTCAAATGCCAGGGATGAACGGGATTGAAGTTTTGAGGCAGATGAAGATGATCGCCCCCCAGCTCCCGATTATTCTCAGTACCGCCTATCATGAATATACTCAGGACCTCAGCGCCTGGGCCTCGGATGAGTTTATTGTCAAATCTCCAGACCTGCAGCATTTGAAAGAGGCGGTTCGTAAACATCTGGGGTAAAGGGCTGAATCTCCATTGCCTCCATTTCTTTGTGGCCCTTGTGTCGTTCATGATAGAGGAACGGATTACTTATTTTTGAACAACGGCTTAGCTGATTATGAAAGATATTCAGAGCGAGCTGGATCACAGACGCATCAATATCAAAAAGGTCGGAGTCAAGACCATCTCGTATCCCATAACAGTCCTGGATAAAGCGAGGAAGCGTCAGCATACAGTGGCCACCGTCAATATGTATGTAAATCTGCCGCATCGATTCAAGGGTACGCATATGAGCCGTTTTATCGAAATCCTGAATCGGTTTCATGGGCAGATAGATCTGGGTGGTTTTCATCATATCCTTGAGGAGATGAAAGAGCGTTTGGAGGCTGAGGCGGCCCATGTGGAAATGGCCTTTACCTATTTTCTGCCCAGAAAGCAGAACCCGGAGATCCTGAACTCATGTCGATATGAGTGCCGGATGCATGGTTCTCTTGAGCAAAGTGATGATCTGGAATTTCAGTTTACCGTTCCTGTGTCGTTACCCTTGAAAGAAATGGTGGTGCCTGGATTGCCAAGGTCTCTTGGCCATTGGGGGCATGCGGTAGTGGCGGTCAGGTTTCGTCATTTTGTCTGGATAGAAGATATTATCACCCTGGTTGAACAGGCCATAGAACAGGGTATCGGTCAGGAGCAGGAGCAGAGCAGCCAGGATCTCCAGGGGTCGTTATCTGTTGAATCACTGACCCGGCAAATAGGAGCTCGCCTTGCCGAGTTCTCTGCTCTAAAATGGTTTTCGGTAACAGTAGAGAATCTGTTTGAAGGATACTCTACCTCTGCCACCACTTCTTATTCTTCCTAATTTAGGGGCCGTTAAGAACTAACTATTACATTTTTCTCTATTTCTTTGCGGGCCGTTATGCCGTTCACGCTATGAGAATGTTCTAGTTATTTAGTTACAACGGCTTACTCCTCTACATATTATTATGGCCGATCTTCTTTTTGAAATAGGGACCGAGGAACTTCCCGCTGGTTTTATTCTTCCTGCCCTTGAGCAATTAGAGCAGAACTTTATCAGGAGGGCGGATGAGTTGCAGCTGTCCTTCGGGCAGGTGAAGGTGGCTGGAACCCCGAGACGGCTTACCTTAATGGTTCAAGACCTTCTTGAGCGGCAGCCTGATCGTCTTGAAGAACTCATGGGCCCTTCCACAAAGGCCGGTCTTGATGCTGATGGCGGATTCACTAAGGCGGCCCAGGGTTTTGCCCGTTCCAAAGGAGCTCTGGCCTCTGACCTTCGGGTGGTGGAGACGGCAAAGGGTGAATATCTGCTCCTGGCCAGAGAGGTGGCAGGTGTTCAGACCTCTGAGCTCCTGCCTGATCTTCTTCGTGGGCTTCTTGCTGAATTTTCCTTTGCCAAATCAATGAAGTGGGGATGTAACAGCAATACCTTTGCCCGCCCTGTTCAATGGTTAGTAGCGCTCTATGGTTCGGATATTATCAACCTCTCACTCGATGGTATTATCTCTTCGCAGAGCAGTCGTGGACATCGGTTCATGGCCCCGGGTGTCATCCAGATTCAAGGTGCTTCAAGCTACGAACAGCAACTTGAGGCCGCCCATGTCCGAGTGGATCCTGCCCGTCGTCGGCTGATGGTACTGGCAGAAATTGAGCGGGCTGTGGCTGAGACTCCAGGCCTTACAGGCGCTCATCTAGCCCTTGATGAGGCGCTGGTTGATACGGTTACCAATCTTGTGGAATGTCCTTTTGGGGTATGCGGCTCCTTTGATGCGCGTTTTCTTGAGTTACCGGATGAGGTACTCGTTACCTCCATGCGTGAGCATCAGAAATATTTTCCAGTACTTGATACGCAGGGGAGGCTGCTTCCCTTTTTTGTGGCTGTCAATAATACCCGGGTCACGGATATAGCCCTGACCAGAAAGGGGCATGAACGTGTTTTGCGGGCCAGGCTTGAAGATGCCTTGTTCTTTTTTGGCGCTGATAAGGAGAGACGGCTTGAGGATCGTTACTCCGATCTGACCGGCATCATCTTTCAGGCCAAGCTGGGAACCATGCTGGAGAAGAGTGAGCGCCTGGTTAAACTGGCCGCGATGCTGGCTGAGAAACTGGCGCCTGAACATATTGATGCTGCCCGCCGGGCGGCAAGGCTGTGCAAAATTGACCTTCTCACCAATATGGTCGGTGAATTTCCTACCTTGCAAGGGGATATGGGGGCCGCCTATGCCCTTGGTGATGGCGAGTCTGCTGAGGTCGCCCTGGCTATCCGGGAGCATTATCTGCCCAAGAGGGCCGGTTCCGAGCTGCCTGCTTCTACCCTTGGTGCCCTGATTGGCCTGGCTGATCGGCTTGACACTCTGGTCGGCTGCTTCGGTATCGGCCAGCAACCAACCGGCACCACCGATCCTTTCGGTCTGCGCAGGCTGGCCCTTGCCCTGTTGCATATTATTGGTGACCGCGGTTATACGTTGTCCTTGCAGGAAATGGTCTACAAGGCCCTGGCCCTGTACGGTGATAAGGTCGATGGTGGTGCTGCGACCGTTGATGCGGTCATGGCCTTTATCAAGGGCCGTTTTGTCAATGATGCGGTGGCCAAGGGGGTTGATCAGGAGGCGGTTGAGGCAGTGACTTCCCTTGGTTTTGATGATGTGAATGACTGTAAAAAGAAGATTGACGCCCTTACTGCTATTCGTGAGGATGAGTCCTTTGCTGTGCTGGCAGCAACATTTAAGCGCATTCGCAATATCATCAAACAGCACCAGGGTGGCGAGGTCGTCTCAGCGTTTCTCGTGGAGGAGGCCGAGCAAAGACTTGCCGATGTCTATGGTAATGTTACAAATACAGTCCAACCCTTATTGGCCGGAAAAGAGTACAGTCAGGCCCTTGCCGGCATGCTGACCTTGAAGGAACCGCTGGACCTTTTCTTCGACTCGGTTATGGTTATGGCGGATGATATGGAGATTCGTACTAACCGTCTTAATCTGCTGACGGCCATTGCCAATCTTTTTCTGCAGATCGGCGATATCTCAAAGATGACTCAAAGATGACCGTGCCGTGAAAAAATATCATGGTGGCTGAGCTTGGGGCTTTGCTCCAGCAGGCGAAGGGCATAAAAAAAGGCCGTCTTTTTCAAGACGGCCTTTTTTTATGCATATAGTGAGAATGTTAATAAAAAGTGATTCTTCTTATTTGTGGCACTCACCACATTTGGTAGGACCAGCCTTCTTCTCAGTATGGCATCCTTTGCAGTTAACATGGGCGGCATCCTTGAAGGTTGTGACTTTGGCATTTGCCATGCCGGCAGCCTTGTTATGGCAGGATTCACACTTCTCAATCTTCATGCCCTCTGTATAGGCAACCTGCTTGCCGGCAGCGTCTTTTCCGTGATGGCAGTCACCACAGGTAAGGGTTTCCTGATGCTTGGCATGCGGGAAGATGGATGGTTTTGCCTTAGCAGCGGCATCAACGGTGGCCTGCAGGGTCATATCGGCTGGGCCTTTGTCGGCCATGGCGTTAACGGTAAATCCCAGGCCCAGTGTCAAGGCAAAGGCTGCAGCGTACATTACGGTTTTTTTCATCATTTTCTCCTTTTTTAAGAATTGAACAGCGAAGATGAATGACTATTCATCCACATATTTTTTTATAATTTTTAATATATACCCTCTTACGATTTCTTTGTCAAGAAATCAAGAATCTTCTTTTTTGACAATAAATGTTAGGAGTAACGTGATGTTATTCAATTTTTAAGAGTCTATGTTAACATATATTCTTTAGAGGATGTTCTGCTAGTTTGATCCGTAACTGTGTAGACCTGAAAGCAGGAAATTGACGCCATAGTAAGTGAACATAACCGATATAAAACCAAGGAGTGCCAGCCAGGCGATGCGTGTGCCACCCCAGCCTCTGGTGTAACGGGCGTGCAGGGTAATGGCGTAGACGAACCAGGTGATCAGCGACCAGGTCTCCTTGGGATCCCAGCTCCAGTAAGTTCCCCAGGCGGAATTGGCCCAGATGGCACCGGTGATGATTCCTACAGATAACCAGAGAAAACCGAAGACCATGGTTTTATGAGTGATGTCATCAATAACCTTTAAGGGTGGCAGAGAACCCAGCAGGGTCGAATCGTTGGTTGACTGGCGCGTTTCACTGGTATTCTTGATCAGGTACATGATCCCCAGTGCTGCCGCAATGGCAAAGGCTGCGTAGCCGATAAAACAGGTGACAACGTGGGCGATCAGCCAGTTTGATTGCAGGGCGGGAATCAGGGGGGAGATTTCCTTGGTGATCTCTGAAGAAAAAGAAGCGTAGGCCATGGCAAGGAAGGCGAAGGGGACGGCAAATGCCCCAATAATCCTGGTTTTATATTTCCATTCAATAATAAGATAAGTCAAAATAATGGTCCAGGCAAAAAAGACCACGGATTCGTACATATTGGTAAGGGGGGCGCGGCCGATTCCTATCTGATACGATTCCAGCCACCTGAGTCCGATGCCAGCCGTTTGAATCAGAAGGGCTATGACAGTAAAGATCGTTGCGGTGGTTTCCAGTCGCTTTGCCTTGAAGATGAAAATAGCGGCATAGAGAATGGTGGAGAAAAGGTAGGTAAATGTAGTGATACCGAGAAGTTGTGAACTGTCCATGGAGTTAACCCCGTTGCATGAAGTTTTAAGTATTTGTCAGGTGAAATGAAAGGTTAAACCTTAACACAGAACTGTTAAACCTTTTTGATTCTCTGAGCTAGTGCCTGCAAGGTGCTCTCAAAGCCAGCCTTGTTCTTATTGGCATTTCCAGCCATCAAGATGGAGCTCTTGTTGCCTTCTTCCTCACGGATATAAAGCCAGATACGCTGATGCGACATGAAAAAAGCAACGATGAGGCCCAAGATCATCATGAAGCAACCGGTGTAAACCGTCCATACGCCAGGATCTTTAGCAACTTGCAGGCCGGTGGCATACATCTGTTTTGCCGACACGGTATAGTTGTTTGTTGTTCGCTCCACTGTAACCTGCTCACCATCATCAAGCCAGAAAAGGGAAGGCTCGCCTTTGTCATCGGTAAACCATATCTTCATTCTGCTGATATTCTCCCCACGTCCTTCCGCGTTGATAATGCCAGAGCGAAGACCACTTTCTTTAAAACTGTGCTGTTCTTGATATGAGACAAACGCTGTTTCGCTAACACCAGTTTTTTTATTGGTGATAGTTAACATGAATTCTTGATATGGTTGATAGCTTGATTGATAAAAAGTGATTCCCTTATGGACAAGCGGGTCATTGACCACAATGGCTTTTTCTTTGACTACTTTTCCGTTTTCCAGGACAGTGAGTTGTGAACGGTAGGACTTGGGCATCCCATTGTCATAAAATTCAATGTTAAAACGGTCGCAACGGACTTCAAAGCCCAGGTCAATTGGTTTTTGTGTGTCAAAGGCGTAGATCTTGTCAGTGGCTCTGGTCTCAGGCAGCATGACACTGCCCTTGAAGCCAAAGGTGGAGCCGATGATTGCCCCGACAAAGATCACCAGGATGGAGACATGAACAATGTACACGCCGGTGCGTGTAATGGCGCCTTTCTGAGCAAAAAGCAGGATGCCATTGTCCACTGCGCGTTCTTCAGCTTTCCAGCCACTGAGACTGAGGGAGCTCTTCAGGGAGCTGGCAATAGACTCTGGAGGATTGTGCGACTGCCACTGGTGCTGCGGCGTCATTTTTTCCAGGCGATTAAGAGGGGTGTTGAGATTGTCCGCCTTGATTTGGCGCCAGACTCCAGGAAATCTGTCCAGGCTGCAGATAATGATATTTAAGCAGAGCAGGCCGAGAAGAGATTGAAACCACACGGAGCTGTACATGTCTGGAGTGAAAGAGAGAATTTGAAACAGGTTGGCGGTAGCCTCTCCATATCTCTCGATATACTGCTGAGCCGTCTCTTTCTGGGGGATAATTGTCCCGATGATCGAGGTTATGGAAAGGATGAACAGGGTGGAAAGGGCGAGTTTAACTGATGCGAAAAAGTCCCAGATTGAATTGTTATTTTTCATAGGATCCTGTTTGAGAATTATTATTAACTAGAGTTTTGCTTGTTATTTATATTGGTTACGGACAATAAAAAAATTGTTTATCGTGGTGTTTCGAAATTATTTTTATAAATTACACGAATTAAATAAAATAGGATACTAAGAAATTTTATTTAATTCAATTTTTTTAAAACAATGCATCTGTATAATCTACAACCGGGTGGCGTAAAAAGTTATGCTCTTTATGATTTGTGTATTCGACCTTGCAAAACAGGTCATGTTTTGCCTTCACTTATGGGTGAAGGCGCATCCTCTTCTTTTTCTGACGGTAATCTTAAAGAAAAAATATTGCTATTTAGATAGACAATGAGTATAAAAGAAGGTTTTTAAGTCGTGGTTATTCGTTGAACACGTTATAGATATTTAATATGCCTGAGTGTTATTGCTTCCTGGAAAGGAATAAAGGGCTTGATAAGCAAGAGAAGGAGAGAGTGATGGCAAAAGTATGTCAGATTTGTGGAAAAGGGCCTGTTACCGGGAATAATGTTTCCCATGCCAATAATAAAACTCGTCGGCGCTGGCTGCCAAACTTGAAAAAGGTTCACATGGTTGCTGCAAGTGGCAGCGCTGTGAGAGCCCGGGTCTGTACGCGATGTATCCGATCTGGTTCTGTCGTTAAGCCTGCTGCTTGAGGTCTTCTTTATAATTTGTTGAAGGCGAGTGGAGTAGTCCATCTCGCCTTTTTACGTTTGAGGTAGATGTGATGGCTGAGAGTGAAATGAAATTTCTTCCTTTTCAGGAAGCGGTCAGGCTTGTAGCCGCCATTCAAGAGGAAGAAAACGTGCACGATCAGGATCGGCGTATCATGACGGTCTATGATCATAACGAACGTGAGCTTTGCTGGTTTGACTTTGAGGAAGTATTGCAGGAAATCGGCCCTGGGGACAAGGAACAGCAGCAGGCTGCGGTGCAGAATTATGTCCTTCATCATATTCCCGAGTGGGTGTTGGACCTCTAGGGTTTGTTGCGAAAGAACCAAGACCTTTCGCAGGTCATGAATGGTCTGGTTCCATATTTTAATGGTAGATGCTGTTGAGTTTACTGGAGAGGGAATTCCAGTATAGAGATAAATATTGTTTTCAGGAGAGTGCCATGTTTTCTTTACATGCCCAGTGTGTTAAAATATTGTTTTTGGCTGTTCTTCCCCTGTTTCTATTGCTTTCCGGGTGTACTTCTTCTCAGAATGGAGCATCTGAGTCGGCAATGATGCAAGAAGGGGTCATGATTGTAAAAGGGAAGGTGCAGAAGCTTTCCCTTGAAGAGGGTATTATGGTTGTCGCTCCACCTAAGGGGGATCGTGTTACCCTGAAATTTACTGAGCAAGCATCTGTAAAGGGTGGATCAATCAAGGAGATCGACAGGTTTCAACCTGTGCGGGTACACTATACATTAGAAGGTCAGCAGAATATGATTGTCTCTATTGAGATCCTGCCCCAAGGCTCATGTGGTGATAATTGATTTTTTCTTGATCCTTCCGGCTTGAGATCATTGCCCTGTTTTATGAACAACAAAGGCCTGTCGTGGAAACGAGCAGGCCTTTGTTGTTAGCGCCTTTCTTGAGTCAGGATTCCCACCGGCATGTCCGGAACCTGTTCTCCTCCTAGACAAAACCCCCCGTCCATACGCAGAACGCTGCCGGTTATAAAGGTGGCGTCGCGTACCAGAAACAGTATGGTGTCAGCCACTTCTTCCGCAGTTCCAGTACGTTGCAGCAGGGTGTGAGCCAGCAGCTTCTGCTTTTCTTCATCTTTCATAACTGACCATCCTCTGGTTTCCTCTCCGTGTCGGTGCTGGATCAGGCCGAGCATCAACTCGTTTACCCGTATTGTTGGTGCGGCCTCTCTGGCCCAGGTTTCAGTAAAAGATGAAACGGCCCTGTTAGCCGCGCTGTAAGCATCATTAAAGAGAAGAGCGGCCGGTCCGCTTCTTCCGCTCAGACCGGAGGTGGATGATACGTTGACGACAGCACCGGTTCCAGACTGTTTCATCAGGGGCAGGCAATGATGAAATAACAACCATTTGGCCTTGAGCGTGGTGTCGATTTCCAGATTCCATTGCTCGTGGTTGTGGGCATGGTCGTAGGAGCCATGGATTACAGGCATTCCTCCCCGTTCAATATTGTTGATAAGAATGTGGAGGGCGCCAAAACGTTTTTTGGCAGCGGCCATCATCTCCTGCACCTGCTGCTGATCTCTCAAATCAACCGGGAGGGTCAGGACGTCAACGTTCAAGTCCTTGAATTCCTCCTCCATTTCCTCGATTGAATCGGGCCAGTCAAAGGTGGGGAGGATCAGGTTGACTCCTTCCGAGGCCAGTTTTCTGGCAATGGCCCTGCCTATTGCCCTTGAGGCGCCGGGGATCAGGGCGATTTTTCCTTGTAACTGCATGGGGAGTCTCCTTTGTTTTCTGGCCGTTGTCCTGCAGGCGCCGTAATTGGTGTGGATTAGGATCTGCCCTGAAGGATACTGAGCTTTGAAAAAAACTTTTCTTGTAATTCAACGGGCAGGATATAGTGTGAAGTCTCATTCAGTTTTACACTGATAATGATATCTAGCTTCCATGAATCTGTTATGCAAGGTGCAATAATGAAATTGATCAATGCGCTGTTCTTTTTATGTCTTGTTGTATTTTTCTCTCAAGCGGGACTCTCTGGAGAGTTGCCGGAAGATGGCTCCAGGGAGCAGCTTTGTCTGAGCACGGCCTGGCCCCACGAAAAGAGTGATCTTGCTCCCGATCCTGCCTTGGTCTTTGGCCGTCTGGATAATGGTTTTCGCTATATCCTGTTGAGAAATCAGGAGCCGAAGGGGAGGGTGGGGGTTTATCTCAATATTCAGGCTGGATCTCTGCATGAGACGGAAGAACAGCGGGGAATTGCTCATTTCCTTGAGCATATGGTTTTTAACGGGTCGACTCATTTTCCCCCCGGCTCCTTGGTGGAGTATTTTCAATCCATTGGCATGAGTTTTGGCGGTGACACCAATGCCCATACTGGTTTTGATGAGACAGTGTATCATATTCTGTTACCAGGAGGAAGTCGCGAAGAGCTTAAAAAGGGCCTTCTGGTCATGTCTGATTATGCCCGTGGCGCCTTGTTGTCGGAAACAGAAATCGACCGGGAGCGCGGAGTT
>JANZPQ010000136.1:0-5058 GCA_038040945.1 Desulfobulbaceae bacterium
ACCTGCGACGGCCTGGAGATCTCTCCTCCCCTGGAATGGAGCGGGGTGCCGGCCAGCACCAGGAGTCTGGCGCTGATCATCGATGACCCTGACGCCCCTGATCCGGCGGCGCCCAAAAGAATATGGGTGCACTGGGTGCTGTATAATATCCCGGCGAACGCCTCCGGTCTTCCCGAAGCCATCACTCCATCTACGTTGCCGGCTGGAACCATGGAAGGTCTTAACGATTGGGGGAAAACCGGTTATGGCGGCCCCTGTCCGCCCATTGGCTGTCATCGCTACTTTCATACACTCTATGCCTTAGACGTGATCCTGCCGGATCTGCACCAGCCCTCTAAAAAGAATCTCCTCCTGGCAATGGAGGGCCATATCCTGGCCCAGGCCGAGACCATCGGCCTCTACCAGCGGCCTTAAAAAAAGCGCGATTCCATCTCTTCCAGGCCCACAAGACGCAGTAGTTCCTGGAGACGCTCAGCCGGGCGTCTGCGCGGCAGGTCTTTATAGGTGGCAATGATAAGCTCATTTTTCATCGAGTGTTCCCAGCCTACAAGTTCCGTGACGCTCACCTGGTAGCCATGGGCCTCAAGCTGCAGACAGCGCAGGACATTGGTGATATGACTGCCGAATTCCCGGGTATGCAGCGGGTGGCGCCAAACTTCCGTGAGGACATCCCCACCCAGCCTTTTGCCCTTGTTTTTTCTGAGTATAGACGCTACTTCCGCCTGGCAGCAAGGCACCAGCACAATACATTTTGCCTCCTTCTGCAGTCCAAATTGAATGGCATCATCGGTCGCCGTATCACAGGCATGCAGGGCGGTCACCATGTCAACACGCGTTGGCAGCAGGGATGAATGGGTTGATTCCGCCACCGACAGGGTCAGAAAAGACATATGGGGAAAGCCCAGCCTCCGGGCCAGATCCCGGGACCTCTGGACCAGCTCGTCCCGGGTCTCACTACCGTAGATGTGCGACCCATCCTCCAGGGTTTTAAAAAAAAGATCATAGAGGATAAAACCGAGATAAGACTTGCCGGCCCCATGGTCAACGAGCTGGATGTCCTGATGTCCTTTACGGATCTCCTGCAGGAGCGGCTCAATAAACTGGGTGAAATGATAGACCTGCTTCAGCTTACGCCTGCTGTCCTGGTTCATCTTGCCGTCTCGGGTAAGAATATGCAGCTCTTTCAACAGTTCAATGGATTGGCCGGTTTTTATCTCGTGCATGATAAAAAAATAGTGGTAAGTGGTGAATGGTAAGTGGTAAGTGTTGAGATGGGTAAAGAAACGATCCTGACAGATTAAACCTACAGACTCAGATTACAGTCGCAACACCCTTGCATGCAACGACTCATTCAATCAATCCTGCTTTTCTGCCTCCTGCTCAGCACAGCGCCTGCGCACGGGGCAACCGTTGAGCTGCCCCTTTTCCTGCGGACCCAATTATTACAGAACGCCCTGATTGAGTCTCTGATCCCGCAGCCTGGCCAGCCTACTGTACTCTTTCAGCAGGGCTCTTACAACTATCTTCACATCTCCGAGCCCCAGCTGACTATCCGTGACGGTCAGCCTTACTTCAACTGCAATGCGGCCGCCGGCATGGGATTCGAATCTCTCGGCCTCCTGCCGTCGGTGGTCAAGTGGAGTGGCTCCATTGTCATGCGCTTGAATTTTTATGTGGATCCGCAATGGCAGCTGCGCTATCGCATCATTGACTCCGCCATCTACAATGATAAGGGCGGCAAGCCTGTGGTCACCGGTTTTGCCTGGGAACTCTCCAAGCGTTTCCTTCATCCACGCCTGGAACAGTATGGCTTTGATCTTGCCATGCCCCAAAAAGAAATTACGCTTTTACTGCGTATCTGCGCTTCCCCCACAGATACAGCACCGCTTGAAGCGGCCCTGAAGACACTCACCGTTGGAACCCTGCGGAGCAACGCTGATGGCCTTATCGTCCCTCTGCTCCTGACTGTGGCAGACAAGCAGATACAAGCACCTCCACCTCTGCCTGCGCAGTCCCCGCTCGGCTTTGAAGAACTGGAAAAACTCCAGCATGTCTTTGAACCACTCGATGCCTTTCTGGTCTTTGTCATCAAAAGCCTCAGCGGCACCATGGGTGATTCACTGCACCAGGAGCAGCTCTTTGACCTGCTCATCACCAGCCGCTATCAACTGCTGATGATCCTGACCGGCCAGACTCCAATTGAGGACGAAGATCCATTACGACTGTTATTTATCGATGCCTGGCAGCAGTTACGACCTATCATCGAAAACAGCAGCGGGGAGAAGGGACTGATGCAGAAACAACTGCTGCGCTACATGACCTTTCTCAGTGCCGGAGACGCCTTGCTGGCATTGGATACCGCCGCGCCTGGCCTTGGAATCCATATTAGCAGTGATGGCCTGCGGAGACTGGCAAGGATGCTGCAGCCAGGTGCAGGAGATGACCCGCTGCGCTTTGACTGGCAGATCGACCCTGCCCTTCGCGAGCTGTTCCAATTTCAACCGGAAGAACCGGAACAAAAGACTCCAGAGGCACTGCCAGAGCTGCCGGCAAAACCTCTGCCACAGGATTCTCCAGCAGAGTTACCGGAAGAACCACCGGAACAGGAACCAGCAGCAGAATTTCCACCTGAACCGCAGCAGCAGAAAGCAGCACCACAAGAACCACTGCCGGATTTTCCTCCAGAATTGCCGGAGCTAGAACCACTGCCGGATTTTCCGCCAGAGCTGCCGAAAAGCTCGACCACAATCCGCCGTCTTCTGGACTTTCTAGTAGGAGTCGCCTATGCCGCTGAGTCGCCGGCCCCGGTCGTTACCAATCTGAACAAACGGCTGAATCAATGGGTACCAAACTCAACAGAGCTGGATGAATACGAAAAAATAATTGGCAAGCTACTGGCAACATCTGCCCTTGAGCAGGTAAAAAAGGCCAATCTTGATCCTCGCTATGCAACGATCTACCAGCATTTGATCCCTGCCACAGCCATGATTGAAAGCTGCTGGAAACAATACACACGAAAAGACGACAAAATCGTAACGCTGCGATCTCCAGCTGGCGGGATTGGCATCATGCAGATCAATCAGCATGTCTGGCGGGGGTTTTACGACATTGAACGACTACAAAGGGATGTGACCTACAATATCCAGGCAGGAAATGAGATCATGATGCGCTACCTTCAACAGCATGGCATAAAAGTAGCCAAAGAAAATAATAATCCCGACCTTGCGGCCCGCTCCGCCTATGCCACATACAACGGAGGGCCACGCGCCAGCCGCCGGTTTTTGAAAGCAGATGCCAGCGCGCGCCAGAAACGGGTGGATGACCACCTGTGGAGTCTCTACCAGAAGGCTACCGCCGGAGGCCGCGGCGATCTGGCAACCTGCAGTATTTTGTAAGAAGGAAAAAGTGAGTGGTGAGTAAAAACTGAGATGATGATACTGACGTGAGTGGTAACGTGGGTGTAGTTTGGCCTCCTCTTCACTTTTCCCAGCCATACTCCCCGACCAGATTGACAAAGCGGACACGCTCGAGGATCTCCACCTGGATGAGACCGTCCTTCTTGGTGACCAATTGTAATTCCTGCACATCCTGATCACCAACCGGGATCACCATCCTGCCTGGATCGGCCAGTTGAGCCAGCAAGGGCTCGGGAATCTCCGGCCCTCCGGCCGTCACCATGATGGCATCATAGGGAGCATAGTCCGGCCACCCCAGAGTGCCGTCATCAAGTCTGGACTGAATATTATAACAATGCAGCCGGTCAAAGGTTCGGCGAGCCCTGGCTAGCAGGCTGTTCAGCCGTTCGACAGTATAGACTTTCTCGCAGAGCCGGGAGAGGATAACGGCCTGATACCCCGACCCCGTCCCGATCTCCAGGACTTTTTCCACGCCTGTCAACTGCAGGGCCTGGGTCATATAGGCCACGATAAAGGGCTGGGAGATAGTCTGGCCGTCAACAATAGGCAGGGGATGATCGCCATAGGCATTGGCCTGCATGGCATCATCAACAAAGAGATGGCGCGGCACCTCAGTCATGACCGCCAGTACCCGGCGATCATCAATACCGCGGCAGGTCAGCTGCTCCTGCACCATCCGCTGACGAATTGTCTCAAAACGATCTATCACCGGCCAGTCTTTGTTTCGGTTTTTGTTTCGGTTTTCTGGTCAATTTCCTGCCAGGTATAATCATCCTGCCAGTCCAGTTCATTCTTGTTGTAGGCTCCATACCGAGAAGCAGTAACGATATCGCCCTCGAGGGTCAAGATAACCGTTTTATAGCCCTTGGCGGAAAACATCCCCCCTACTCCGGGCGTCTTCTGCAACAGCGATTTGTCTTCCTCATAATAGATCCACTCTTCGGTCGTGGCAGAGACCATCCGTGTGGAGTCCGGCTCTCCCAGCAGGGAAATCGCCTCCCGACGACTGGTCTCTCCGCCCTTGATCAGGCCGATATCCGAGGTCAGATGCCGCACAGGATGATTATAACAGCCAGGGATGACCATAAGAAACAAGACAGCGGTCAATAAAACAGCACAACGACGCACACAACGACGCGTAGAGACCAACAGCACACAGGTGGACATCTCAATTTCTCCGTTAAAAAAAAACCGGTTGTTCAGGTGATTAGATAGTCAGCTAAAAGCCTATACACCTAACCACCTAAACGACTAAGTTTCAATAGTTATGTCATAGACAGCCGGCGGCCCGGTTCAGAATCTTATAATTCCGTTCCACCATGGCCAGGGGATCAACCACCAGTCCTGCCTGAATCATGGCATTATCATAGATCTGGGCAGCCACCTCGGCGGCAAAGGATTCGTCACTTTTCTGCAACTCCGCCAACTGCTTGATCAGTGGACTTCCGGTATTGATCTCCAGATTCTTCTTGCTGCCCGTCTGCTCCTGCCCTTTTTCCCGACGGCTGGCGGCCATTTTGTTGGTTTGGCTTGGCGCCGCTGGGCGAGTTGCCTGGGCGATCTCCCGGTGGATTTTGGCTTGCGTTTTGGCATCGCTCGCAACTGCCATCGCTGCAGTTTTCACACTGCTGATGTTCACGTT
>JANZPQ010000137.1:0-4070 GCA_038040945.1 Desulfobulbaceae bacterium
GGGTGCATGATGTCTGATGTCCCTGGGCCAAAAGAGTGGTCAAGGGATGGCTGCTGATGAGTTCAAGGTTGGAATTTTTTAAAAAAGAGGTTCTTTGTGTCGGAAATCTTGCTATATGGTCCCATCCTTCTGCTGGTGGCAGTGCTCTTTGTTCTGCTGCTGATTCTGAAAAAGCTGGGGTTGCAGATCGATTCACCTCTGCTTTTTTCCCGTCTCGATATCTTTGAAAAAGGACAGGAGCGTACCGAGTTACTACTGAGAGAAGAGGCGGCCAGGAGTCGTGAGGAGTTGAGCAGGACGGCGAGAGAACAGCGGCAGGAGCTCTCTGAGGCCTTTAAGGGTTTTGGCGATTCCGTTGTCCAACGGATGAGGGATGTTGCCACTCTCCAGCAGGAACGACTTGAGGCCATGTCAGCCGTGATTGCCAAGCTTGCCGATTCCAATGAGAAGAAACTTGAGGCTCTCAGGGTGACGGTGGAAGGGAGGCTGCAGAGCATGCAGGATGATAACGCTAAACAGCTTGAGCAGATGCGGCAGACCGTAGATGAGAAGTTGCAGGGAACCCTTGAGAAGCGCCTGGGAGAGTCATTCAAGCAGGTCAGCGAGCGACTGGAACTGGTGCACAAGGGTTTAGGCGAGATGCAGACCCTGGCCACCGGGGTGGGCGATCTGAAAAAGGTGCTCACCAATGTTAAGACTCGTGGAACCTGGGGTGAGGTACAGCTGGGTGCCTTGCTGGAGCAGGTACTGAATCCTGATCAGTTTGGTGTCAATGTGGCCACCAGAGATGGCGGTGAGCGTGTTGAATTTGCGATCAAATTGCCGGGGGCGGGAACGGACAAGGAGGATATTGTCTGGCTCCCCATTGATGCCAAGTTCCCCATTGAGGATTATCAGCGTCTGATTGAGGCCCAGGAGGCAGGAGACGCGGCAGGGGTTGATGCGGCTGGAAAGCAGCTGGAGGCTCGGGTCAAGGCCTGTGCGGGGGATATCTGCCGGAAATACTTGAATCCTCCAAAGACCACCGACTTTGCCATCCTCTTCCTGCCGATTGAAGGGCTTTTTGCTGAGGTCATTCGCCGGACTGGTCTGACCGAGTCCATCCAGCGGCAAAGCCGTGTGGTGATAGCCGGACCGACGACACTCTGGTCAATTCTCAGCAGTCTGCAGATGGGTTTCCGGACCCTGGCCATTCAGAAGCGATCAAGCGAGGTGTGGAAGCTCCTGGCTGCGGTCAAGACCGAGTGGACCAAATATGGAGATGTCCTGGATAGTGTGCAGAAGAAGCTGGAGCAGGCATCTAAGACAATTGATCAGGCAAAGACAAGATCAAGGGCGGTAGGCAGGAAACTGCGGGATGTTCAGGATCTTCCCATTGCCGAGGCCGCTGTCTTGTTATCTCTTGATGTGCCGGATGAGGATGAGGTGGAAGATCGCTGATGAGGGGAAAGAATGTTTACTTACCATGGCTATGGCGCTATGATTTTCACACTGAGAGTGTTCGGCATATCGCGAGGGAGGCAGGGATGAAAAGGAGAGGGCGGGTGGATCAGAAGAGTAGGATTGATGGCGGTCGCTGTTTATGGCGGCTGGGGAGTGGAATGCTGCTGTCGGTGTTTCTGTGGGCGCCGTCCATGGCTCGGGCTGCGGACTGGAACCCACAGCCTGATACAGGTCAGACACACTGTTACGATACGAACGGCACTGCAATTTCCTGTTCGGCGGCTGGCCTGCCGCTGTATGGGCAGGATGGTCAGTACAGAGGGGCAGAGCCGTCTTATAAGGATAATGGTGATCAAACCGTCAGCGATCAGAACAGTGGCCTGATGTGGATGAAGTCCGATGACTCCACAGGGCGCGTATGGCAGGATGCTGTTGAGTACTGCAGCGGGCTTGATTTTGCAGGCCGGAGCGACTGGCGCTTGCCGACCAGATTCGAGCTGGATTCCATTGTTAATTATGGGAGGTCGTATCCGGCCATGCATCCGGTTTTTAGTTGTCAATCCTCCTTTTACTGGTCGGCTATCCCCTATGCGGGTGACCCGGTGTACGCCTGGGGGATCTATTTCAACGATGGCGCTGACCATTGGCTCGATAAAAGCAATCGCTATTATGTTCGTTGCGTTCGCAGCGGCCAATGAAAATGAGTCTCTTTGATTCTGTGGTGCCAGGGTGCACCCGTGTTATTCTTGTTTGTAGAAGGAGATGTGAAAATGAAACAGAACAGCCTGGATAGAGGGTGTTTCCGGCATGGTGGGCAGAGAAAAGGTCTGGTGTACCCCATGAGTGCAATCTTTCTCTTTTTGCTCTCTGCCTTTTCCTGCCCTCCCGTCCATGCCCTCGGCCCCTATACAGTCGGCAGCCATACGGTTGTGGACCAGAAGACAGGCCTGGAATGGCAGAAAAATGACGACGCCAGGCCCCGTAACTGGCAGGATGCCCTTGCCTATTGTGAAAAGCTGTCCCTTGACTCCAAATCCGACTGGCGGCTGCCCAATATCCGCGAACTGAAATCCATTGTTGATGATGGCAGATATTATCCTGCTATTGATCCGGCCTTTAGCTGTCAGCCCTCTTCGTACTGGTCGGCCACTACCGTGACGGATGACCCCGGCACGAGTGCGTGGCATGTCCATTTTGGCAATGGTGATGATATCTGGGATCTTAAGGCGAAGACTCATCATGTTCGTTGTGTCCGCGCCGGAATTTAATTGTCACAATAGTGATTGATACTGATGGTGATAAGGGCGCGGATGACGAAGAGCTCTGTCCGAATGATCCGGCCAGGTGTGAGAGGGGGCAAGAACATCCATAAACAGTATTGATTGCAACAGTGTCGGCAAAACAGGGACACTTCTGATAGTGTCGGTATGCGACTTTGCTGGTTATCATTCGAGAGTGATAGGAGATAGTTTGACTTTTGAAAATCAGAGATTCACAGTCTAGGTAAAGATAAAGGCGACAGTCAAAAAGGTGGGATTGCCAGGACGAATATCAACCGTCGTTACACGATGACCCCGTCTCTGGCCATGAGCTGGAAGATGACAATTAATCTCGCTGCAAGAGCATTGGTACTCCAATGTAAAAAGAGGCAATGGAAACTTGTTTCTTATTGAAAGTGTTAATTATATCAGGAGATGTATTGATCATATATAGAAAATTGGATTTTCAATCCAACACAATTGCCATTTGCATCAGCAATTGATTGTTTTGGTAACAAGATACATCTGTGTTACCGAGGACCGTTGGAAGAATATTAGATATATCTCGTAGGATAACCATACAGGCTTTCCCTTTTTTTATAGCAGAGAAAAATAGAGTCAAATGTCGCCTATCATGTATCTCAGGAACTTTTGGCATGGAGCACTGTGACTTTTGTTACAGTATTTTGACGGAGATTATTGGAATACTAGCCAATCAACTGCAGTCCAAGGTAGTTGTAAGCTCTGACACAGATTAAAGAGTATCTCATTCCTTCAGAACAACTACAAAAGCCACGCATTCAAGACTGGCAAAGGCGTTATACTTGACCACTCACAGCGTATGAAAAAGAATAGGACCAATAAGGGAACAGAAGCATGGACGCATTACTGGACGACTGCACCACAAAAATCTTCCGGTTGCATTCCTGGTGCCCCTGCTCCTGTGACAGACCTTCTCCAGGGAATATGGGCAGATTTTTTTGACGGTCTTCCCAGGAATGCAAAATTGTTGGATTTGGGAACTGGGGGCGGTGCTGTTCTCAGGGAAGCACAGGCTAGACGCCCAGACTTGCAGTTGACGGGTGTTGATTATGCAAAGGTGTTACCCGACCTTGGTGAAGAAATTGCCATGCTTCCAGGCGTATGTTTAGAAGATCTTCCATTTGACAATGAGAGCTTTGACGTAGTTACCAGCCAATTTGCCATTGAATACGCATCATTGTCTCAAGCCATCTCCGAGATAAAGCGGGTGTTGAGCAAGGGAGGGGTGTTCCTGTTCCTCTGTCATCATGTTGACAGTATCATAGTGCACGATAACGTCAAACGGCTGGCAGCCATTAAAGACCTTTTGGCCGGTTCCGGCTTACT
>JANZPQ010000138.1:0-3279 GCA_038040945.1 Desulfobulbaceae bacterium
TGGCTGTGCTCAGTGGCGTAGTGATCTCGGCCCTGGTGTTCGCCTGGGAAAATGCCACGAGGATCCGGGCCAGGAAGCATATTGACGAGCATGGGACCAAGCATTATGAAATCTTCGGCCCCTTGTTCTTTGGTTCTATTGCGGTATTTCAGGAGAAGTTTGACGTGTTGAATGATCCCCATGAGATCATCATTGATTTCCTGGAATCAAGAGTTGTTGATCACTCCGCCATTGAATCCCTGAATAAACTGACGGAAAGATATGCCAAGGTGGGAAAAACGGTGCATCTGCGCCATCTGAGTGAAGACTGCCGCAAGCTCCTCGACAACGCCTCTTCCATCATCGATGTCAATTATCTGGAAGATCCGAAATACAAGGTGGTCGTGGACGCCCTGGCCTAGTCCTGCCAGGAGTCTTCAGGAACGGGACTTGATAGGATCACCGCTGCGGCCAGCGGTGACAGCCAAACGTGGCGGGTGGAAGGGTGAACGGAACAAACAGGGTTGATTGAATAAAAAGCGGCAATCTTTAACGGAGTTAAAACGAGTCAACGAAAGCGAATCCGGCTGACGCATCAAACATCACGGAGCGAAAGGGCTATCCGTTTTCGTTGACGGTCAACCTCAAGCAGGCGCACCGTCACCTGCTGGCGCACTTGAATTACCTCTGCCGGGTCCTTGACAAAGCGGTCGGCCAGCTGACTGATGTGGATCAGGCCATCCTGGTGCACTCCGATATCGACAAAGGCCCCGAATTTAGTCACATTGGTGACGATCCCCGGCAGTCGCATGCCGGGTTCCAGATCATCGATGCTGTTGACTCCTGCAGTAAAGGCAAAGACGGCAAACGAGGCGCGGGGATCACGGCCGGGTTTGGCCAGTTCTGTCAGAATGTCGGCCAGGGTCGGCAGCCCCACCGCGTCCGTGACATAGCTTTCCGCATTGATCTGTTTCCTGATTTCCTCCTGCCCCATCAGGTCGGCCAGTTTGCAGCCGCAATCCCTGGCCATCTGTTCAACAATAGCATATTGCTCCGGATGCACACCACTACCGTCCAAGGGATTTTTGGCCCCACGGATGCGCAGGAAACCGGCGCATTGTTCAAAGGCCTTGGCCCCCAGGCGAGGAACTTTTAATAATTGCCGCCTGCTGCTGAACGGGCCATGTTCATCTCTGAAGGCAATGATGTTTTTGGCAAGGACCGGACCCAGTCCTGAGACAAAGGTGAGAAGTTCCATGCTGGCGCTGTTAACCTCCACCCCCACACTGTTGACGCAGCTTACTACCACATCCTCCAGACTTTTTTTCAGGGCCGACTGGTTGACGTCGTGCTGGTATTGGCCAACGCCAATGGCCTTGGGATCGAGTTTCACCAGTTCGGCCAGAGGGTCCTGCAGTCGTCGGCCGATGGAGACCGCACCGCGCACCGTCAGGTCATGGTCGGGAAACTCGGCCCGTGCCGTCTCTGAGGCGGAGTAGATCGAGGCGCCGCTTTCATCGACCATGGTGATCAGCGGGTCATGGGGCAGGCTGAGTTGGCGGACAAAGGTCTCTGTCTCGCGGCCTGCCGTACCGTTGCCAATGGCAATGGCCTCGATTTTGAATCTGTCACACAGCTCAATGACCTGCTGGCCGGCCTCCTGGCTCATCCGTTCTGAGTGGGTCGGATAGATGGTGGTGAAATGGAGGAGCTTGCCCTGCCCGTCGAGGCAGACCAGTTTGGCCCCGGTGCGAAAGCCGGGATCGAGGGCCAGGACCTTTTTCTGGCCCATGGGCGGCGCCAGCAGCAACTGCCGCAGATTCTCGGCAAAGACCTGGATCGCTTCCCGGTCCGCCCGTTCCTTCATCGTGGTGCGCAGTTCGTTTTCCAGGGACGGTGCCAACAGCCGCTTGTAACTGTCATCTGCTGCCAGCGTGACCTGGCGGCCGGATTCATTGCTGTGCTTCACGTAGTGTTGATGCAACAGGCTCAGGGCCGCATCCTCGGGGGGGCGCAGGGAAAGGGTCAGCACTTTTTCATTTTCACCACGCAGCATGGCCAGAAAACGATGGCCCGGTGTCTTTGCCGCTGCCTCCTGCCAGTCGAAATAATCCCGGAATTTGCTGCCGGCTTCCTTGTTCTTCTTTACAACCGAGGAGATAATCAGGGCCTGATTGGTAAAGACACGGCGCAAGCTGGCCCGGGTTGCAGGATCTTCACTGATCCATTCCGCTATGATATCCCTGGCCCCGGCCAGGGCCTCGTCTGTATTCTGCACTTCTTTTATCGGATTGACAAAGTCCTGCGGCCGCAGCTCACGGCTGTCCTGGGCAAAGATGGTGCGGGCCAGGGCTTCGAGTCCTTTTTCCTTGGCAATACTGCTTCTGGTCCGCCGTTTGGGTCGATGGGGCAGGTAGAGGTCTTCGAGTGCGGTCAGGTTGGTGGCGGCCTGGATCGCTGTGTTCAGCTCCTTGCTTAAAAGCTCTCGCTCGGCCAAGGAGGAGAGGATGGCCTGCCGCCGCTTATCCAGCTCGGCCAATTGCGCCAGTCGATCACGAATGGCGGTAATCTGGGTCTCATCGAGTGAACCGGTGACCTCTTTCCGGTAGCGGGCAATAAAGGGGACAGTGGCCCCACCATCGAACAGGGTTGCGGTGGCGGCCACCTGCTCAACACGGACATTCAGTTCGCGGGCAATAGTTTTTTGGTGCTGTTCCATTTTAAACCTTTTTGGGGAGGTGCGGAGACTAGAGAGAGACGAGAAGCGGCAGGGGGCAAGGCTTGTGCTGTTATACCAGCAGTTGATAAAGTATGGGTAATGTCGCAAAACTTAAGACAATGCCTATGCCGACGAGTGCCGCCGTCAGGGCAGGTGAGAGATTGGCTAATATGGCCAGGGCCCCTGCTGAAACCATTGGCGGCATGCCGGCCTCAAAAATTGCAACCTGCACAGCTTCACCTTCCAGCCCGATTACTTTACAGACCAGCAATGCTGTGATCGGGGCTATGATAAGTTTTATAGAAAGGCCGATGGAGAGTTGAGACACCACTTTTTTATCTAACTGGAGTGTCAATTGAAAGCCCACTGCAATCATTACCAGGGGGACCAGGGTGGAAGACAAGATGGTTAAAAGATTTACGGCAAGAGGTGGATAGGGAAAAGCCTTGAGAATAAAGGCGAGAACCAGGGCAAGCAGTGGAGGAAAGGAAAGAACCTTCTTCACAACACTCTCCAGGCTTGGCCTGCTTTCTCCGGTTCCATAAAGGGCCAGAATAAGGGAACCATAGGTTGCCAGTGCC
>JANZPQ010000139.1:0-4598 GCA_038040945.1 Desulfobulbaceae bacterium
AGCTACCTTGAAGAAGTGGCAAGGGGCCAACATGGTTTATTGAAAAAGGATGAGGTCGTCTTTGATTTTTCACCTAAGGAAAAGAAAAAGAGGGAATAACCGAGGAGGTCTTGTGGCGGCTATTCCCTCTTTTGATTTGCAGAGAGACCACACGGGTCTCTTGTCACCTATGCTCAGGAAAATCCTGAACGGGAGGAACAGCCGGAGAGGGCGCCTGCTGGAATGGTTGACCCTTTAGCAGCCTGACCGCAGGTGGCGGAAAGTATTTTTTTGATGTTCGCACTGTTGCAGTGTTTACAACGGATGGTGTCAACGGCGGAGGCTATGAGCACCAGGCTTTCAAATGTCTGCTTGCAGTCATCGCATTTAAATTCATAGATAGGCATTTTGTTCCTTTGTTCCTTTTTTGGTATGTTACAAGAGAAAATCGGGTCGGGCCGTATTCAGCTGCTCTTTCTCTTTGTTTGTTCAAATATACAATTTGTCTTTTACGGATTTTGTCAAGGAGTCCCGGCTTGATTTTAAGCTGTCGCGCCGGTGGTGACGGCGTCAGAAATGTCTGTTATTCAATGAAAATGATGTGCCGGGAAGTATATGGACCTGCAACACTATAAAATCATAGCTGATCTCAGAGCGTTGCTTGCCTATCATCACACCATGGGGATTGAGGGGTATCCCGGAGATGCCGGAAGCTTTCCATTGGTGGAGAGAAAGGGTGAGGCCGTTACCGAGGTGAAAAGCCCGCCGCAGCAGAGAAAGACAGTCTCTGTCGTTTCGGAAACGCTTGAGGAGATAGGCGCGGAAGTCAATGGCTGCCGCAGCTGTGAACTCTATACGCAGCGCCTGGTTCCGGTCCCGGGAAGGGGGACGTCAAAGGCCAGGCTTCTCATTGTCGGTGGCTGGCTGACCGTCCCTGAAAGTGCCTCGCAGCCCCCGGGTTTGATCTTTGGTCTGGAGGAAGACAGGATGCTGTCACGGATGCTGGAGGCTATCCATCTTGCTCCCGACGATGTTTTTGTTACCAATATTCTGAAGTGTGGTTTGCCCGTGTCTGCTCAGCCTGTAGCAGCCAATATCCATTGCTGTCTCTCCTATCTGAGGCGCGAGATTACCGTCATTGCCCCTGAGCTGATCTGCTCTATGGGAACAGTTGCCACCAGAGCCCTTCTGGATCTGCCGCAGTCGCTCTCTCAATTGCGAGGGCGGTTTCATCAGTACATGGCACTCGATGGGAGACAGATCCCGCTTATTCCCACGTATCATCCATCGTATCTGCTCCAGGCGATAGAGATGAAAGCTGAGACCTGGAAAGATCTGCAACTCATCGAAAAAAAATTGGCAGGATAGGCTGCTGTGCCAATAATCCCATCAAAATAACGACGTTATTTTGTAACTATTCACCACGATTAAGCCGTCGTAAATAAATAACTTGGACTCTTTTTGCTTCAAGAACGGCATAAGGGGCCGTAAAGAAATGGATAAAAAGTACAAGTTATTTCTTAACGGCCCCTAAAAATATGTCATCCCCGAGCGTTTTTGTCGGGGATCCATCTCTTTCAAGGAAATAACAGCCTGGATTCCGGCTTAAGGCCTGCCGGAATGACATTGGTAGCAAATTTACAACTATTGTAGTGAAATAGTTACGCCACATTTGGAGTAAAGGCAGGGGCCCGGTTGCCTTGCTGAATAGCTACGTTATTTTATTGTAACGGAATGCAATGATGGAGGCGTCTTCTGCGGCGGGAGGTGTTGTTGAATGAACGCCACTTCCTCCTCTCTGCTCTGCACCACTCCATCAAGGCGGGCGGTCAACAGTTCGTTAAGAGCAGTCTTGAATTGTGACCCGGGAGGGTAGCCCATGGCCTTGAGGTCAGCGCCGGTGAGCTGGGTTCTGGCCTTGCGCAGCTCGGTGACATAGAGTGAAACGCCTTTCTTGATCTCGTTTTTCCTGGCGATGGCCATAAGATAAAGAAGCCCGACGTTTGAAAGTTCTCCCAACAGCCAGTAAAGTTCAGATCTGCGTATCGCTGATCGTCGGTAGAGGATATGGGATATCTTGTCGGCTGTGACCTTCTGCTGGAGAAGAAACTCTCTGGTCTTGGCAGGGAGTTGAAAGCGCAGGCAAAAGGCAGAGAGCTCGGCACCCTTGGAGCGGCCCATGATGGCCAGCAGATACACCTGCCAGGCTGGACATGGTTCGTCAAGATAGAGCAGATGAAACCAGGAGAGGGCCTGTTCTGCCTGGTTCAGGATATGGTTGAAACGGCGATCAATCTTCAGGTTGGGCTTCAGGTCCGGCCATAAAAACTTAAAGAGCTTGAACTCTGCCAGCCGGTTGATGGCAGGGAGCGGGTTTTCCTCTGAAAGGATAAGTTGGAGTTCGTTGAAAAAACGCGGGTCATTTGCCTTGCCGAAGAGCTTCATCTTGACAGCGCTCTGGATAAGCCGACTGGTGTGGGTGTCGATCTTAAAATCCATACGCTTCTCAAAGCGGATGGCCCGGAAGATACGGGTGGGATCTTCAACAAAACTGAGGTTGTGCAGGACCGTTATGGTCTTCTCCTTCAGATCGCCCTGGCAGTTGAAAAAATCGATCAGGGTGCCGAAATGGGATGGGTTGAGCTGGATGGCCATGGCGTTGATGGTGAAATCGCGGCGGTAGAGGTCTAGCTTGATGGAAGAGAGCTCAACCGTGGGCAGGGCCGCCGGGTAGTCATAATATTCCAGTCTGGCGGTGGCCACGTCGATTCTTAAACCATTCGGCAACAGGATCATGGCGGTGATACATCGTTCGTGGGCCTTGCCCTGGCCATTGAGTCTCTCGGCTAGTTTTCTCGCAAAGATAATACCATCCCCTTCGACCACAATATCGAGATCAAGATTTTTGTTCTGCAGGAGCAGGTCGCGGACAAAACCGCCGACGGTAAAGGCCTTGAATCCAAGTGAATCAGCTACCTTACCGATGGTCTGCAGGAGGGTGATCAGCTCTTTGTCCAAGCTTTCAGTGATGAGCCGGTTCAGGTTTCTGTTTCGCTCTTGAGATTGTAGTCCGCTCTCGTCCAGGAGGTTCTTGGGTAGATGGGCCGGATCGCCAACCAGCATGTGCAGCAGATCGGTGCGGGTGATAACACCTGCAAGCTGGCGCTCATGAATAATGGGGATCAGGCGCTGTCTGCGTTCGATGATCAGTTCCTCAATGTCGGAGAGCGTGGCGTTCAAGGACAGGATCTCTATGTCGCTTGTCATATATTCGCTCACCGGCAGGTGGCCGAGCGCGTGGTGAATGGCCTTCTCTATAACCCGGCGGGTGATGATGCCTATAACCTTTGGGGCTGATTGCCGGGATAATTCCTGGTCGTTTGTCATCACGGGCAGCGTCGTGATATTGTATCTGGTGAGCAGATTATGGGCCTGATTGATGCTGGTTTCGGCCGGCACGCTGATGACGGGTTGGGACAGCATTTCCTGGGCGATAGCCTGGGGCCTGATGTAGCGGTGCAGGATGCGGATCAGCTTGTCCTCGGCCTCAATAAGGGTCATGTCATGGATAGTGGCGGAGGCCGCTGTGGCATGACCGCCGCCGCCAAAATCCCTCGCCACTGCTCCTGTATTGACTTCGGGGATGCGGCTTCTGCCAATCAGATAGGTACGTCCGGCCATGGAGACGAGGGCAAAGATAGCGTCCAGGTTTTCCATGATCATGAAACGCCGGACGATCAGGGCGAAGTCGTCGATATAGTCAGGGAGGGTCAGGGTGACCACCACGATTTCGATCCCCTGAATGGTGTAGCTGCTTGCGGTCTCCATCAGGTCGTGCAGCAGTTCAACCTGGTTGGCGGTGAGGTCGTAGGTAATAAATTGGGCAATGGTCTCGAGTTGAGCGCCTTGTTCAAGGAGCCAGGCCGCAGCTTGTAAATCGGCTGGTTTTGTGGTCAGGTGCGTGAGGGAGCCGGTGTCTTCGTAGATGCCGAGGCCAAGTATGGTAGCCTCTGAGGCCGAGACCGGGATCTGTCGCTCCTGAAAAATCCGGGTGAAAAGGGTGGCGGTGGAGCCCACATCTCCTACCAGTTCCAGGTCGCCCTTCATGTCTTCTAAGCTGTCCGGGTGATGATCGTAGAGGTGGATTGAAATGCCTGGGTTGTCGAGGCAGGCGGCAAAGGTACCGATACGTTTGGCGCTCCGGGTATCCACCACGATGAGTCTGGTTATTGCCTTCAGGTCAACATGTTTTAATCTGCCAAAGTCATAGCGATCTTGCAGGGTCTCATTGATGAAGTCCCGTAAATTCTTCTCCTGAGATCCGGAAAAGACCATGATTGCCTCAGGATAGAGCTTCCGGGCGGCGATCATGGAGGCCAGGCCGTCAAAGTTGGCATTGATATGGGTAGTGATTACTTGCATGGCTCCAGCTTATTTCGTGACTTTTCCTGAAGGAACATCTTCCTTTTTATGTATCGGAGAAGACGCAAGGATCACCAGAACTACCCCGGCGACGATCACTGCAAGGTTCGCGACCGCTGAGATCCCATGTAATTTCCTGAACTGAACACGCAGAGGATGATCAGGCGGGGTGGTCTCGAAAGAGGGGATCTCCTTTT
>JANZPQ010000140.1:0-7691 GCA_038040945.1 Desulfobulbaceae bacterium
ACCTTGACGATGTCCAGGCCATTTATCGTGAGATCTCTTCCATTACCGCGATTGCCCCCTCTTCCTTGCAACGGCTTGTTGCCGTTTACTCCAATAAAAACTGGTCCACCACGGCCACCGGAATTAATAACGAGTTTTTCAGGGTTCGGAACTGGACGGTCCAGGCTGGCCGTCAGTTCCTTGATAGTGAGCTGCGTTCCGGCAAGGCGGTCTGTCTTGTCGGGGCAACGGTGCGGAAAGAGCTTTTTGGAGATCAGGATCCCATCGGCAGCAAGATCCGTATGGATACTTTTTCCTGTCAGGTTATAGGCGTGCTCGAGGCCAAGGGACAATCCACCTTTGGCAGCGATCAGGATGATCTGGTCTTGTTGCCGCTGCGCACCCTGCAACGGCGTATTGCCGGTAATCAGGATATCAGTCTGATTCAGGTCTCGGTGGCGGAAGGTGAGTCTACGGATAAGGCCAAAGGTGATATCGAGTCTCTGCTGCGGGGCCGCCGTCATATCTCTGAGACGGAAAATGATAATTTCCAGGTGATGGATATGAAGGAGGTGACCAGGATGCTCACCGGCACGACCCAGATCCTCACCGCCCTTCTTGGAGCGGTGGCCGCTGTGAGCCTGCTGGTGGGCGGCATCGGCATCATGAATATCATGCTTGTTTCAGTGACGGAACGGACCAGGGAGATCGGCATTCGTCTGGCCATCGGTGCCATGGAGCGGGAGGTCTTGCTGCAGTTTCTGGTGGAGGCGGTGGCGCTCTCTTCGTTTGGTGGCCTGATCGGAGTTATCGTAGCCCTTGGTGGTTCGGTGGGGCTCGCTCAGCTGTTGAATGTTCCCTTTATCCTCAATCCTGGCATCATTGTCCTCTCATTCCTTTTTTCCGCTGCAGTTGGTGTCGTTTTTGGTTTCTTTCCGGCCAGAAAAGCAGCGCGTCTTGATCCTATTTACGCCTTGCGTCATGAATAGATGGTCTGAATAAAAAAGTCCAGATTACCATTCCGTCATCCTGTTCTGCTGTTAGCACATCTTTTTTCGTGAGAAAAATAGCCTTAGAACTATTTTTGATTGAGGTGTTCAGAAAGTCCGTGAAATGGGTATATTTCAACAAGGAATAAAAGGATTTTGTTACTGCCATCAACAACCCGCAGAAGATTCACCCGCCAGCTTATCTGTCAATAGAAGAGGTCGTTGTAAAAGACAAAACGATCCTCCATGTATATGTCCCGGAGAGCTCACAGGTTCACCGCTGCAATGGCCGTATCTATGATCGCAATGAAGATGGTGATCTCGATATTACGGATCACACCGTGCAGGTGGCCAATCTCTATCAGCGCAAGCAGGCCACTTATAGCGAAAACAATGTCTATCCCCGCAAACAACTCAAGGATCTACGTCCTGATTTAATTGAAAAATGCCGAAAATATCTCCGGATTAACGTCAAAAATCATCATTGGTTGGATATGGATGATCTGGAACTGCTCAAAAGTGCTCAGCTCTACCTGCCTGATCCGCAAACAGGTGAATATGGTGTCACTCTGGCTGGCATCCTGTTATTCGGCACGGATCAATGTTATATATATCAAGTTCTTCCGGATTAAGCGTACTTTTGTCAACATATTGATTTCATCAGAAAGTAATGGATGAAGATATTTTTTAAATCTTCTTTTGACTGTGCTTCATCTCTATGAAGCTAAGTGATTGCTCGCTACCTTTCTCCCTTCGTGGCCCAAGATGCGAATATATGAAAAAAAAGTCATATGACGATATGTTTATTCTAACTTCTTTAGCCAAACTTTTGCCAGAAAAAAGAAAAGCACTTAACGGTAATCCGTTAAGTGCTTTTCTTTACTTGGTGCCTAGAGCGGGAGTCGAACCCGCACGGGCGCAAGGCCCACGAGATTTTAAGTCTCGGGTGTCTACCAGTTCCACCATCCAGGCATGGGGTTGTTTTTACCACAGGGGTGTTTTGTTTGTCAATCGACAAAACCAGGACATTTTATGGAAATGCCTGGTGGGGGACTATCTCCTCATGTATGATTGTTATGAAGAGAAGCGTTACCGCAACTATATCGTTTTCAGGCACAAAGCCCTTGGTCATGTCGAGTTGCAGGAGGTGGATTTTTGGTTAAAAGGTAAATGATAGGTGCGAATTGGCTTCAGGTGAGGTAACATAAAAAATTATTGTGAAACTGAGGAAAGAGAGTGTCGATGGTTTTTGAAAGACGTTGACAGTCGTTTGGCTCGTTTTTATTATCCAGAAATTCTTTGTAGAAGATTTTTGTCAGGGCTTTGGAGCTGAACTGAGTCTTATATCTGAACATACTGAGCTTGGTAAGGGTTCATAGGAAGACTGGTAAAGATTATTGCTGTTCTAGTTGGTGTTTGAGCAGGGTGAAGGCAGTATGCAACGAAATTTCGTACAAAAATTAGGAGAGACTGGCCTCTATGTGCTTCAGGATCTCGGGCGCATGGGTCTCTATCTTTTGCTGGCGTTTAAAGGGCTGTTCAGGCATCCTTTCCGTTTTGGCGAATTCATGCGCCAGATGCATTTTATCGGATCCGGTTCTGTGGTGGTTATCTTTTTTACAGCCGCATCCACGGGTATGGTGCTGGGTCTACAAGGCTATTATTCGCTGAATAAGTTCGGGGCGGAAGGGATGCTTGGCTCCGCTGTTTCGCTTACCCTTATCATGGAACTCGGTCCGGTCTTGACCGCCATCATGGTGGCCGGCAGGGCTGGTTCCGCCATGTGCGCCGAGCTCGGTATCATGCGGATCTCCGAGCAGATTGATGCCCTCGAGTGTATGGCTGTGGATCCCTTTCGCTATTTGATTACCCCTAAATTCCTGGCTGCGCTGGTCTCTATTCCCCTTCTCACGGCCCTCTTTGATGTGGTTGGAATTGCCGGCGGCTATGTCGCCGGCGTACATCTCATGGGGGTGAACCCCGGCAGTTATCTGGAGGGGATGCGGTCGAGCGTGACGAACCATGATATCTGGCTCGGGACGGTGAAATCCTTTGTCTTTGCCCTGCTGGTGGTATGGATCTGTACAGGACGCGGCTATTTTGTCTATCAGATCCGTGGGGCCGGGTTCGGGGCTCAGAGTGTCAGCCGGGTGACTACCCAGGCCGTGGTCTTTTCGTCTATTTCAGTGCTTGTCTTCGACTACCTGCTGACTGCGGTCTTATTATGAATAAAATTGCCATAGAATTCAGAGACGTGGTCAAGTCCTTTGCCAAAAAGAATGGGGGCAAACAGATAATCCTTGATCATGTGAACTTTACAATTCCTGTTGGTAAAACGACCGTCATTGCCGGCGGCAGCGGTCAGGGAAAAAGTGTCCTTTTGAAGCTGATCCTTGGCCTGATGCCTGTGGACAGCGGCCAGATTCTGGTTGAAGGCGAGGATGTGACCGGGGTGCGGGGTCGACTCCTTGAACAGGTCCGCACCCGCTTTGGCGTCCTCTTTCAGGGAGCGGCCCTTTTTGATTCCTTAAGTGTCTATGAGAATGTGGCTCTGCCGCTTCGAGAGCGAAGCACCAAGTCGGAACAAGAGATCCGTGAGCAGGTCATGGCCATCTTGACCCAGCTTGAGCTGACCGGTCATGAGGAAAAGTTTCCCGCCCAGTTGAGTGGCGGCATGCGCAAGCGGGTTGGGCTGGCCAGGGCCTTGCAGTTGAAGCCTGAGATCATGCTTTTTGATGAGCCAACGACCGGGCTTGATCCGGTTATGACCCAGGATATCTATAATCTGTTTGCCAGGACCCAGGAGCAGGTTGGTTATACCGCGGTGATTGTCAGCCATGATATCCCCAAGGTCTTTAATCTGGCAGATCAGGTTATTGTTTTAAATAATGGAAAAGTCGATGTGTTTGCCAGCCCTGAGGCCCTGCAATGGTCACGGGAACCGCATATTGTCGATTTTGTGGAGAGTACAATGGGTAAAATTTATCAGAGTCATCTGGTGGAACAATGAAACAGAACAGTCTTGAATTATTTGTTGGTCTTTTTATGGTGGCTGGTTTTCTCGCCTTTGGGTATCTGGCCTTGCAGCTTGGCGAACTCCCGATTCTGAGTGCGGGCAAAACCTATGTGATTAACGCCGAATTTGACAATATCTCCGGGGTTAAAAAAGGCGGGTCAGTACAGATTGCCGGGGTGGTTGTCGGCCAGGTCAAGCGTACCTGGCTTGGCGAGGATGAACTTGCCCATGTGGCCCTGCAGATTGATAACGGGGTCCGGGTTCCAGTTGATTCCATGGCCTCGGTCAAGTCACAGGGTATTGTTGGTGATAAGTATATTCAATTGACACTCGGTGCTGATGAGCAACTGTTTGCTGATGGAGACGTGCTGACCGAGACCGAGTCTGCAGTTGATCTTGAGTCCTTGATCAGTAAGTTTGCCTTTGGCAGTGTGAAGTAGGGCTGCTTGCCAGGCAACACACCTATTATTGTTTTCAACTTTTCTCCATGAGTATTCAAGGCTGTCTTCAGCAGATTCATAATGGCAATGCTCTCAGCTATGCAAGTGCGCTTGAGCTTGCACTCGGTGCTGATTTAAGTGAACTGTGCCTGGCAGCGGACGGACTCCGTCGTTTTTTTCACGCCAACTCCTTTGATCTCTGCTCCATAATCAATGCCCGTTCCGGTCGCTGTTCTGAGGACTGCCGCTACTGTGCCCAGTCCGCCCGCTATTCCGTGGCTATCGACAGCTATGAGCAGATCGAGACAGATGCGGCCTTGGCTCAGGCCAGGGAGAATGATAAGTCCGGGGTGCGTCGCCTGTCTCTTGTCACGGCTGGCCGCTCTGTCGCAAGCGATCAGATTGAGAGCCTGGGGCAGTTGTATGCGGAGCTTGGCCGGGAAACAGGGCTTCTCTTCTGCGCCTCTATGGGGCTGCTGACCCGCGAGAAGGCAGAACGTCTGGTCGCCTTTGGGGTGCGCCGCTATCACTGCAATCTGGAGAGCTGTCGGGACTATTTCCCGCAGGTGTGTACCACCCATAGCTGGGATGAGAAGGTGGAAACCATCCTTCTGGCCAGGGCGGCAGGCATGGATGTCTGTTCCGGTGGTATCATCGGCATGGGTGAGAGCCTGGAACAGCGATTGCAGCTTGCCTTTGAATTACGGGAACTTGAGGTTCTGTCCATTCCCATCAATATCCTGACCCCGATTGCCGGAACCCCCATGGCCAGCCTGGAACCTCTTGCCTTTTCCGAGGTCCTGCGCGCTGTTGCCATGTTCCGTTTCATCAACCCGCAGGCGGTCATTCGTCTGGCTGGAGGCCGCAATCAGTTTGGAGCGAATCAGTATCAATGTTTTAGTGCCGGTGCCAACGGCGCTATTGTCGGCAACTATCTGACCACGGCCGGCAATGGCCTGGAACAGGATCTGCAAGCCATTAGCAATATGGGGTTTCTGTTTTAAGGTATCACCTCACCACTCACCACGTATCACATATCACTAACACGTAAGCCTTCACTTCCATGAATACCCAATCCCTTCTTGACTACGACCGGGAGCATCTCTGGCATCCTTATACCTCCATTGAAGATCCCTTGCCGGTCTATCCGGTTGAGTCGGCCGCAGGGGTACGTATTCGACTTATGGATGGTAGAGAGCTTATTGACGGCATGGCCTCTTGGTGGTCGGCAATCCATGGTTACAGCCATCCGGTGCTGGTTCAGGCCCTGCAGGAACAGGCGGCCAGAATGTCTCATGTGATGTTTGGCGGCCTTACCCATGGGCCGGCAGTCGAGCTGGCCAGGTTGCTGGTGGAGATGACCCCGGTTGGCCTGGAGAAGGTCTTCCTCTGTGACTCGGGTTCGGTGGCAGTCGAGGTGGCCATGAAGATGGCCATCCAGTATCAGTATGCTGCCGGTCATCCCCGGCGTTGTCGCTTTCTCACTATTCGTTCCGGCTATCATGGGGATACCTTTCATGCCATGTCGGTCTGTGACCTGCAAGAAGGGATGCACCATATCTTTGTCGGATCCCTGCCCCAATACTACTTTGCTGATCGACCCGAGTGTTTGTTCTCACAAGTTTGGGATCCGCGTGATATTGAATCTTTTGCCCGATTGATCGAGCAGCACCATAAGGACCTGTGTGCTGTAATCCTGGAACCCATTGTCCAGGGTGCAGGCGGGATGCGTTTTTATCATCCCGAGTATCTGTGCCAGGTGCGTATCCTCTGCGATACCTTTGGTGTCCTGCTGATTGTTGATGAAATTGCCACAGGTTTTGGCCGCAGTGGCGCCCTCTTTGCCTGTGACCATGCAGGCATCAGCCCCGATATCATGTGTCTGGGTAAGGCATTGACGGGAGGGACCATGACCCTGGCCGCTGTCCTGGCCACCACCGATGTGGGTCTGGGTATTTCCCGGGGTGCACCCGGCGTCTTCATGCATGGCCCGACCTTCATGGGCAATCCCCTGGCCTGTCATGTGGCCTGCGCCTCAATCAGGCTCCTGCTGGAGTCTGACTGGCAGAAGAAGGTGAGCCGGATCGAGCGGCTTCTGGAGCAGGGACTTGCACCGTGCAGGGAGCTGGAGCAGGTGCATGATGTCAGGGTGCTGGGAGCCATCGGTGTGGTGGAGATGAAGGCGCCGGTGCGTATGAAGGAGATCCAGGCGGCCTTTGTTGAACACGGGGTCTGGGTGAGGCCCTTTGGCCGTCTGGTCTATGTGATGCCGCCCTACTGTATCACAGCGGAAGAGCTGAATATCCTGACTGCGGCCATTGTCCAGGTGGTGGCGGGTGAGGGGCAAGCATGAGTTCCAGTTATGAGGAAGAACTGAGCAGGCTTGAGCAATGCGGGCGACTGCGTCAGCTCAGGCCCCTTGCCGGTCGCAAGGGATGCCGTGTTCAGTATCAGGGAAGAGAGATGCTGAACCTGACCTCCAATGATTATCTGGGGATTGCCGGGGATTCTCATCTGCTCAGCCGCTTTTATGAGGGGATGGCTTTCTCGGAGAGCCTGCTTGACGAATATGGCCTTGGCGCAGCCTCTTCCCGCCTGCTTGCAGGCGATACGGATCTCGCCCATCACCTGGAGCAGGATCTGGCCACGGCATACGATAAGTCAGGCCGCTCGGTCGCCCTGCTCTTTAATTCAGGCTATCATGCCAATATCGGCATCCTGCCTGCCCTGCTTGGCAAAAATGATCTGATTCTTTCTGATAAGCTGAATCACGCCTCCATTCATGACGGAATGCAGCTTTGTCGGGCCGAACATAAACGCTTTCAGCACTGTGATTACGAACAGCTGGAGCGCCTGCTGGCTGACAATCGCCACCGCTATGAGCGGGTGGTCCTTGTCTCCGAATCGGTCTTCAGTATGGATGGCGATGTGGCGGATCTTGTCCGTCTGGTGCAGTTGAAAAAAGAGTTTGACACCCTGCTCTATCTGGATGAGGCCCATGCTGTTGGTCTGTATGGGGAGAGAGGGCTTGGCAAGGCGGAAGAGCAGGGCGTCCTTGCTGATATTGACCTGCTGGTGGGGACCTTCGGCAAGGCCCTGGCCTCTATTGGCGCCTTTGTCATCTGCAGTCAGGATATCCACGATTATCTGATCAACCATAGCCGTTCGCTGATCTTTACCACGGCCCTGCCGCCGGTGGTGCTCAACTGGAACTGCCTTGTCTTTCAGGAGCAGCAGACCATGGCGGAGCAGCGGCGCCATCTGGCC
>JANZPQ010000141.1:0-4368 GCA_038040945.1 Desulfobulbaceae bacterium
TGGCCATTCAGAACGAAGTGACATGGTGTTTATATCTCCTTACAACTCTCTGTAATATTAGGAGCCGTTACGAAACAACCATTACATTTCTGATCATTTCGTTACAGCTCCTAGTGCCGGTCACGAAATTTCAATGTTACGGTTATTTTTAAACAACGGCTTCTCATCTGATGGTCAATGAAAAAAACTCCCCGTTTCACGAAGAGCATGTACGTATTTTTACACAAATTTTACCAAAACATAAAAAACTAATCCACTTTAGAAAAAGAAGCAAGAGCTCTCTCAAGCTCATCCTTTCCCTGCCCCGTCAAAGCCGAAAACAGGATCCGCTGCTCTGGGTCAATAGCATGACCGGCATCAAGAATCCTGGCATTCTTGACCCTCTCATTCCCTGACAATTTATCCATCTTGGTATAGACCGGCAGAAAAGGAATATTTTTCCCCCGCAGCCAGCCAATCAACTGGGTATCATATTGCTTGGGTTCATGTCGCAGGTCCAGAATAACAACAACGCAGCAGAGTGTCTTCCGGCTCTCCAGATAAGAAGTGATAAGAGACTGCCAGTTATCCTGCATCCCCTTGGCGACCTTGGCATAGCCGTAACCGGGGAGATCCACAAGGTAAACCTTACCTGCAACTTCAAAAAAGTTAAGCCCCTGGGTCTTCCCCGGGCGGCCACTTACCTTGACCAGACTCTTCCTGCCCACCAGGGTATTCATCAAGCTTGACTTGCCAACATTAGAGCGACCGGCAAAGGCAATCTCCGGCAGAGACGGCTCGGGCAGCTGGGACAGGTTGTGAACGCTTAAAAGAAACTGGATATCAATAAATTTCATACTACGTGTCCCTCCCCGGCTCAGACAACAATCAGGAGACAAAGCCAGCCATAGATACCCCAGGCCGTAATTCTCCCTGAAAAAAAATCAAATAACCTTATTCAGGGCATATTCAATAATACCCTCTGCGCCGTTCTTCTTCAATTTCGGGATGAGATCCCGAACGGCATCCTCTGAGACAACGGTTTCCACAGAAAACCAGTCCTGCTGATAGAGACCCGCCACTGTTGGCGCATTCAAACTGGGAAGCAGCTTGATAATCTGATCGAGAAGGGCATGGGAGACATTCATCTTCAGACCAACAATCCGATCAGCATTCAAGGCGCCCTGCAGGAGCATTGCCACATTCTCCATCTTCTCCCGTTTCCACGGATCAGCCCAAGCCTCTTTATTGGCGATAAACTGGGTATTAGACTCCATCAGTTCATGAATAATACGCAGCCCGTGGGCCCTGATCGTGCTCTCGGTTTCAGTCACCTCAACGACCGCATCTGCCAGCCCGGAAACCACTTTGGCCTCGGTGGCCCCCCAGGAAAACTCTATGTCGACGTTGACCTTTCTCTGCTGAAAGAACTCCCTGGTCACATTCACCAGTTCCGTGGCAATCTTCTTTCCTTCCAGATCTTCAACGGTATGGATATCAGAATCACCGGCCACCGCGATCACCCAGCGTGTCGGTCTCCTGCTCACCTTTGAATACACCAGATCACAGACGATCACCGCCTCTGATTTATTCTCCATGGTCCAATCCTTGCCTGTAATCCCGGCATCCAGCATCCCGCTTTCAACATACCTGGACATCTCCTGTGGTCTGCAGATTGAACAGACCAGTTCCGGATCATCAATTTCAGGAAAATAATTACGGGATCTTGGCTTAATCAGCCACCCTGCCTTCTCAAACAACTCTATGGTAGCCTTTTCCAGGCTTCCTTTAGGAAGTCCCAGTTTCAGCTCTTTTATCGTCTCCATCCCGCTCCACTCATTCTGTTTTAGTACTGCTCAGATTATTGAAACTGCAGCCTCTCTGAAAATCAAAAAAAACATTCAAGGACCACCATCCCTACCTGAACAACTACCTGTTTTATTACAACGACTTACTTTTTCCCATATACATCTTGCGGATCAAAGACTCGTGTTCCGACCTGAGATATCTCCCGGCCTTCAACCCGACGAAAAAAACATGAGCGATGGCCTGTATGACAGGCGGCTCCTCCTAGTTGTTCCACCTTGAACACAACCGTATCATCATCACAGTCAACCAGGATCTCACGAATAAGCTGGACATGACCGGATGTTTCACCTTTGAGCCATAATGTATTACGTGAACGACTCCAGTAATGGGCCTTTCCAGTCTCCAGCGTTTTTTCCCATGAGGCTTGATTAATAAAGGCCAGCATCAAGATTTCACCGCTCTGATGATCCTGAGCAATCGCCGGCAGCAGACCACTCTCAGATTTATCAAAACGCAACTGAAAACTACTCCCCTTGCTCTGTCCTTGATGAACCTGTGAGAGTTTTTGGACAGGATCACTCTTTGCCTCCCTCATCTTCTCACCTCCATGAAAATGAATGACACAAGAAGTCCTGAATTTACAATAATCACCAGGATGTCGACAGACAGCACACTCTGCCTCCATTGCTTCATTATGCTTTTCACAGATCAGCTCCACAAATACATTCCTTATCTTCAATTCAACCCGGATCAAGAACAATAAGATATAAAAATTTACATAAAATATCAACTTTATGCCGCTCACCATTCTTTGTCAAGACACAGCTTTTTTTTCCACCAAAAAAACATTCTCCCCCTGACAGCCCAAACACCCAGAGTGCCAACAATACGCACAACACGTACGACACATATTGCCAAACAAGAAACAATGGGATAACATGCCACAAGCACATAATATAGGTATCAGAAAACCCTGCAACCAACTTTTCGGTTTTTTTAACATCCTCTCTCTTTTACTGGAACAAACATCACATGAAGGTACAACAAAACGACAAGGTTACCCTGAGTTATATTGGAAAATTAGAAAATGGCACCATTTTCCAGACCGCCACTGAATCTGAGCCCTTCACTGTTACCATTGGCAACCTTGACATCCCTCCCACCCTGGAACAAGCCATTATTGGGATGTCCGCAGGAGAACAAAAGCTGGTACGACTTGAACCTGACGAGGGCTATGGTACACGGCGAAAAGACCTGCTGCAGACGCTCAAGAGAAATGCCATCGGTGACAAAATGAGTCCCAAAGTTGGATTAGTCCTCTCGCTCAAGGTTGAGAAAGACGGCCAGGAACATCACGTTCCTGCTACGGTAGTTGAGGTGGGCAATGACAGCTTCGTCGTTGACTATAATCATCCCCTGGCTGGACATAACCTCATGTATGACATTACTGTGATTTCCATAGAAAAAGTAACACCATAACTTGAGGATGCCACCTCTTTGTTGCAATACCTGTGCACTGAGTAACTGTTGCATACCATGTGATTATAGCACTTGCCATTGAGCATCGTCTCTGTCCCCCCTAGACATCCGCAAACAAACGGTATGCTCGAACGCTTCAATGGCCGTATTAGTGACCCGATCCAACAAACCCGCTTCACCTCAGCAGCCGAGTTGGAAACCAACCTGTACGAATATCGGTTCTTCAGGATTAAGCGTACTTCTAAAATTTACTCGTTGAAAGAGTAAAGATAGCATACTGGAATTACAGCTATTTATTGCTATTTATTAATAAATGCCATTTGGCAAAATTTCTATAACTGTCTACGACTATGCAGTTCATTAAAGGAGCATGAAAAGATAATAAAATCACTTAGCTTCATAGAGGGTTTACATAGTCAAAAGAAGATTGAAAAGATATCTTCATACATTATTTTCTGATGAAATCAATATGTTGACAAAAGTACGCTTAATCCTGAAGAACCAGAATTAGAATATTCAGACGAAAAATTCAGCACTATGGAAACACAAGGCTTTATCGAGGGGGAAAACAAAGGAGCCGACCTCTCTCTGCACTTCAAGGGACAATGGACAATCAGCAGCACCTTCCCATCTCTTGCTGAAATCACGTCTCTTTTCAGCGACACTCCCGACAAAATCGTCTCAGTCTGTTTTGACAGCAACGAGCTGCAGGCCTGGGACAGTCGTTTTCTGGTAATCTTAAACGATATCAAAGAATATGCCGCCGCCAACAACATCCTCTTCGCGGCTGAGGGCTTACCATCCGGAGTGCAACGCCTTCTGACCCTGGCTTCGGCCTCTCCCGGCAAGCCCAGCGTTAAGCCGGATGATACAAATCCATCTTTTCTGGAGACTGTTGGCAACAAAACCTCCTACCTGATCCAGGATGGTCGCGAGTTCGTCTCCTTTACCGGCACAATCACCCTGAGTTATCTCCGGCTCTTTTCCGGCAAGGCCCAGTTTCTCAAATCGGATTTCCTTTCCTTCCTTGAAGAGTGCGGCCCGGCTGCACTGCCTATTGTTTCGCTGATATCCGTCCTCGTTGGTGTTATCCTGGCCTTT
>JANZPQ010000142.1:0-10710 GCA_038040945.1 Desulfobulbaceae bacterium
GAACATCACCAGCCAGGCGATGATCTCAAGTCTTCCCATCAGCATATCAAAGCATAATATTCCTTTGAGCAGTGGGGGCAAGCTTGCACTGGTTACCCCTGCAGACAGTCCCACCGTTCCAGTTGCCGAGACCACTTCAAATAAAGAGTCGATCGGGTTGTATCCCATTGCCACAAAGGGCAGCCAGGAGAGCGCGACGACACCGATAAACAAGACGATGAGCAGCAGGGCCGCGCGGAGCTCTTCGTCCTGCAGGCGGCGACCCGCCAACCGGGGTTCGATGACGGCGTGTTTCGGCAGGCAAGTCCGCAGCAGGATCACCCGAAGTACATTTATCGCAATCAGCAGGCGTAGCAGTTTGAAGCCGCCAGCGGTCGACCCTGCGCCGCCACCCACCAGCATCGAGAAGATCAGGACCAGCTTCGAACCGGCATCGGTCTGCTCACCAGCCATCGAAGAAAAACCGGCGGTTGTCTGGGCGGAAAGGGCGAGCAACGGTGCGTGATGGAACACCTGCGGCCAGGCCATGCCCCCGTTCAGGTGCAGGGTGGCGCCAATTGCCAGCGAAACGACCAGAGAGGCGAACAGGAGAGCCTTGATTTGCAGAAAATCCACGGCAACATGCCGCTTCTCCACGACCATCCGGTGATAAAATGCCAGCGGGATTGCACCGGCGAGGCAGAGCAGGGTAATCCACACCTGTACAGGCCAGCTCAAGTTCGCAAGACTGGAGTCATTCGGGGAAAATCCCCCGGTGGAGATTGCCGAAAATGTATAGAGCAGCGCCTCGAAAAACCCCATCCCCAATGCCAGGGCACCGAGGATGCCCAGTCCGGTCAAGGCTCCATAGACCTTAAGGCCTCGCCGCGCATGTGCCCGCGTGCCGCCGATCAGATCATCGGTTTCGGCCTCGGTGATGGCCAGCCCTTTTGCCACCAGGCCCGGTTGCATGACGAGCGCCAGTGAGAGGACCACGATACCCAGTCCTCCATACCACTGCATCCAGGCACGGGCAAAAAGAAAGGTCGGCGGTGTATCGGCAAGCGTTGCCATGGTGCTCAGACCCGTGGTCGTCACGCCGGAGACGGCTTCAAAAAAGGCATCTTGAAAACCCAAGCCTGAGCTCATCATCGGGTAGGACATCACCAGCGGAGTGAAAAGAAACATCAGCGCCACCAGGACCATAGCTTCATTGGCCTGCACCCTGGAAGGAGCCCGCATTCGGGCCATGGAGACCCCGAAGGTGGCGAGGCCGCCGATCACAATGGTATAGCGCAGGCTGATGGTTGTATCGCCAAAGATAAGCGATACCGCCAGCGGCACCAGCGACAGCGCAGCGAGTACAAGGCACAGTTGACCGAAATATCTGCAGAGTACGCGAGGCCGGACAGCGTACCTGAGCTCTGTAGCCTGTTTAGCCATTAACGGGTTCTTGCTCCTTTGCGTCCTGGGGCGGGCGAATTCCAGCAGATTCTTGTTTTCTGATCACGGGATGACCGGATCACGTGATCTACAGAGAGCGGCCAAGGAAGAGAATCATCGCCACCGTTAGGATGGCGATGATCAAGGTCCGCAGGCCTGCCCAGAGCCAAAAGGTCCGGCTGATCTTTCCCAGGAAGATTCCCAGGGAAAAAATGCATATCAGGGCAACGCCAATGGCATTGATGAAAGGGGGAGTCGGCACTCCCTGAAGCTGTTCTGCAAAAAACAGGGGCAGGAGGATCAGCAGAGACAGGAGCAGGGGTGAAAGCCCATTGGCGAGTGCCACCAGCAGCGGCAGATAACGGCTTGCCTGCCCGTAATCACTCTCGGTCAGATCGTCCACCAGGGCCTGTTCCAGTTCACGCAGCTCAGATTCACGCTCCGCCCGCTCACTCAGGTAGGCACTGCTCAGACCGCTGATAAAGAGGGCGACTGCCGCGCCCAGGCAGGCGCTGATCGCCACCGGCAGCTCTTTCATGCCACTGGCGTGGAAACCGGTCACCATGCCCAGCATGGTCAGGGCGCCATCAAAGCCGTTGGTGATCAGATAGCGCCGGGCGATACTCCAGGCCCGGAGAGAATGCAGCACCAGATGTTTGTTCTGATTGAAGATCATGGGCAATGGTCTGGGGCGGGTAAGGGCCCAGTGACAAAAGAGAGGTGACCTCTCCCGCGTATGGTTTTGTCCTGCAATTATACTGCTTCTCGGCAGGAGCCTGAACGTGACGGCGTCCCTTATGCGGGTTCCGCGCCAACCACCTCCACTTCATCAATACTGTGCACCGATGCCCCCATTTTCTCGATGGCGGCCTTGATAGCGTCAAAATGGATGTCCGCGCCTTCAATGGTCACCATGGTGCTTTCCGTCTTTTTATCGACCTCGATCACCGTTAAGGTCACATGGTAATCCGCCCCGAGATCTGCCAGGGCGGAGGCGAAGTCCAGGGCATTGGGTTGATGTGGCTTGAGGACATCAAGCACCAGTCTTCGTATCTTTGTCATAAGTCATTCTCGTAAGGTTTCATCTCAAGGGATGAGGAGAGAAGCGCATTATTCGCCAAGCCCCAGTGCTTTTCGTTTTTCTCTGATCCGTTGATCAATGAGTTCGGCAGCCTTGAAGGGATCCGGTTCAATGCCGAAGCAGGCGCCGAGGAGCTGGTCGAGTCCTTCCAGGGCCAGATTGGTTACCAGCTCGGAGCCGGTAATGTTGGGAGGGTGTCCGAGGTGGGTGTAGATGCCGGAGGCTACACAGTACAAGCCAATGGCTGCGGCCTTCTCCGAATACCATTCCGGGGATGAACCGGCCAGTGGCAGGTCGGAAATATCTACACCCAGTTCATTGGCAAGCAGCGCTGCCAGTTGCAGGATTCGCGCATTGTCAACGCAACTGCCCATATGCAGGACCGGCGGGATGCCTAAAGCACCACAGATCTCCTTGAGGCCCGGCCCCGCCATCTCAATACCCTCCGGCACCAGCAGGCCTGCCTTGCCGGCTGCGGTGGTAACGCAGCCGGTGACCAGCACCAGGATATCTTTTTTGATCAGTTCCCTGGCCAGGTTGACATTGCAGTAATCCTGCTGGTATTTGGGGTTATTGCAGCCGACGATGGCTACCGCTCCCCGGACTTTTCCTGCCTTGATCGCCTCAATGAGCGGGCTCAGGGTGCCGCCCATTGAGGCCAGGAGGGATTCGTTGGAAAAACCGGTAACCATCTCAACCGGTCCCTGGGGAATCTCAACCCGGTTTGCATTGCGCAAGGGGAAGCGTTCAATGGCCATGCGCACCACCTTGTGCGCCTGCGCCAGACCGTTATGCATCTCAAATTTTACATGCTCGGCCCCGGTAAACTTCGCCTTGTCGGCGGTGGTGACCATCTTGGTGTGGTAGCAATTGCCAACCGTTACCATGCTCGGCATGATGCACTGATAGTCAACGACGATGAGCTCGACGGCCCCGGTGACGATGGCCAGTTCGGTCATCAGATGGTTGCCGGCCATGGGAATACCCCGGCGCATCATCAGCTCATTGCCGGTACAGCAGAGTCCTGCCAGATTGATACCGGCAGCGCCTTTGGACTTGGCCAGGGCGATGAGTTCCGGGTCGTTGACCGCCTCGACGATTTTCTCGGAGACAATGGGGTTATGGCCATGGACCAGGATGTTGACCTGATCCTCTTTGATAACGCCGAGGTTCACCATGGATTTTCTGGGGCTGGGTGTACCGAAGAGAATATCGGAGATCTCGGTGGCGATCATCGAACCGGCCCAGCCATCGGCCAGACAGGTGCGGGCGCTGTGCAGCATGGTGTTGGCGGCGTCGTTGTCACAACCCATATGGGTGCGGTGCATCATCTCGGCAATCTCACGGTCAACGCCGCGGGGGGTAATGCCCAGATCCCGCCAGATCTGCTTCCGTTTTTCCGGAACCCGGCAGGAAAAAGAAAGCTCCTCCAGCAGGCTGCCGTAATTGGCATAGAATTCAGTGCATAGATCCTTGGCAACCTCAAGGAGCGGACGCCCCTCGGTGGCAATCCCCAGCTCAGCTGCAATGCGGAGCAGCTTGGCCTCATCCTTGATGGTATAATCCTTGGTCAGTCCGTGGGCCACCGCATGCAGGGCCTCAATACAGTCACGGCCATGGTCGGAGTGGCCGGCAGAGCCTCCGGCCACAAAGCGGCCAAAATTACGGGCCACGATCACATCGGCATTGGCACCGCAGACACCCAAGGGGGCCTTCTTGCTGATTCGACAGGGCCCCATGGTGCAGTTTCGGCAGGAGAGACCGCTTTCGCAGAATGTACAGTGAGGTGTCTGGTGTTCCAGGCGGTCCCAGGCAGTTTCAACCCCGTCTCGTTCCGCCTTGCGCAGCATCTGTCGAGCATCATCCCAGATCGATTTCTCTTCAATAGATTTTTTAGCTGTTGCCATTCCCTTCTCCTTTCGTTGTGGTTCGTCATTCCGAATATCAAGGTCACTTCATTGAGGATTTCAAGGGACCTGCAGTCCCAACACCGCCGTCCTTTCCGGTGTCACGTGAACGGTCTGGTTCGGTGACATGAGTCTCTGCGCTTGATTCCTCTGGAGTTTGTTCAAGGAGCTTCAGGCGTTCACGGCCCTCCTCGATTTCATCTTTGATGCGGTTCTTCTCTTCTTCTGGAGCCTCCTTGAGGGCTGTCTCCAGCTCCTGCATGTCGTCCATCAACTTCTGTTTCTCATTTTCCGTCTGTTCTGCCTGTTCTGCCTTGTCAAAGACAATATCCTCTGCCATCACAGGTGGTGCAGATAAATCTTCTTGCACGAGGGTGGGGATGATTCTTGCCGCATCGTTCACCGGGCGTTGATTCATATAGGTGGGTGACATGATTTCGATGCCCTGGCCGTGCAGGATGTCCAAGACGCTGTGGCAAAGATTAGAGCGGGCGGTAATGAGCCATTTTATTTCAGGCAGAAATCCGGAGATGCGGTAGGTGATTGCATAATTGCCAAGCTCCAGGATATGAACAAAGGGCTCTTCAAGCCCGCTTTCTTTCGCTGCCTGGAGAAGAAGGGGCTCAACCTGCGCATGATGCACGTCGTAGCCCAGAGAGAGGGTGGTTGCAATGATGGTTCCCGAGCTGCGAATGGTGGTGACCGGATTGCTGACCAAGTAGGTATTGGGGATAGCGATGAGCTCCCGACTCTCAGATTGAATTTCAGTTTCAAACAATCCTCGTTCTGAAACACGGCCGAAATGGTCGCCAACGCGGATAAAATCGCCGGTTCGAAACGGTTTGGTCACACGAAGGAGAATTCCGGCCATGAGATTGGCCACAACGGTTGTTGACGAGAAGGCGAGGATCCCTGAGATCAAGAGCCCGATGATGCCCAGCAGGCGGTTCCGGGCTCCCTCGCTTACGGGCAGGACAAGGATAAGTGCCACAAGGGCGACCAGCGTCAAGCCGAGCATGCAGATCTGGCGTGGACACATGCGCTCGTTACCGAGCTCCTCTTGTCTCCTGATAAGCATCCAGTGCGCAGCCAGGAGAGTAGAGCTTATGGCAATGATCATGGAGAGCAGGGGGAGATAAGGAAGCGTGAACTCTACTATGCTGTTCCAGATGCCCATGGATGAGACCCTTCTTTAAAATTTTGCTCTCCGCTTAAACGAGACGAGAGTTGACGAAATCCCAATTGATAAGATGGTTGATGAAGGCATCAAGATAGGCGGCGCGTCCGTTCTGGTAATCCAGGTAATAGGCATGCTCCCAGACATCTACCGTCAGCAGGGGCTGCAGGCCGTGGGCTATGGGGGTGTCGGCATTGGAGGTTTTCATGATCTCCAGCCTGTCATCCTTGAGTACCAGCCATGCCCAGCCGCTGCCGAACTGGGTAAGGCCGCCATTCTTCAGCTGGTCGATAAAGTTGGCATAGCCTTTGAAATCGGCATTGATCTTTTCGGCGATGGCCCCTGTTGGCACTCCTCCGCCATTGGGCATCATGGATTGCCAGTAAAAGGTATGGTTCCATGCCTGCGCCGCATTGTTGAAGATGCCGGCCCTGGCCGTATCCTTGGCAGTCCTCTTGATGATCTCCTCGAGTGTTGCCCCTGCCAGATCGGTCCCTTCGATCAGTTTGTTGAGGTTGGTCACATAGGCGCTGTGATGTTTCCCATGATGAAAGTCCAGGGTCCTGGCACTGATGTGCGGGGCCAGGGCATCTTTGGGGTAAGGAAGGTCGGGCAGCTTGATTGTCATATCGTGCTCCTTTTTGGTGATGGTTGATTGTATAGTGCCGATCATGCAGGTGCAGGGGGTAAAGGTTGCGTTTCGCTCCTCATTATTTTTTTATATCATATTGACTATGATCGTGTCTAGTTCAGTTGAGAGAGATGGCAGGAATGAAAAGAGAGGACTCTCTTCTTTTGGCTGGATTCAGTTGAATTAATCCAGCACCACGGCCTGGCGGAGCTGGGAGGCCGCCGTTTCCGGGCTGACGGTATTGACAAAAAGACCGGATCCCAGCTCGAATCCGGAAGGGATGCTGATCCGCGGACAGATCTCAAGGTGCCAGTGAAAGCTGTGGGCAAAGTCACTGCTGTTTTTTTCATGGGGTACAGTGTGGAGAAAATAATTATATTGCATCTCTCCGACAACGGCTTTCAGGCGAGTCATGGTGCGCCGCAGGACCCGGGCCAGATCATCAAGCTCTGCAGCACTGATCTGCAGAAAGTTGCTCTGGTGTTCCAGGGGAAGGATATGAACCTCCCATTCGTAGCGACTGGCAAAGGGCTTGATGGCTACAAAGTGTCTGCCCCGTTCAACAACATATTTTCCGGTTTCATAGTTTTGCTGCACTTCCCCTGAACTGCGACTGTAGGCAGTTGTTTTCAGGGTCATTGCCTCGTCGATAAGGGTGCAGAAGATGCAGGTTCCAGTTTTCTGATAAAAATTGTGACTGCCCTCCACCTCATCATGAACATTATGCGGCACAATGGGCATGGCAATAAGCTGACTGTGGGTATGGGCCATGCTGCCGCCGGCTGCCTTGCCAAAATTTTTAAAAACAAGGACATATCTGATCCGCGGGTCGGTGTCATACAGAAAGTGCATGCGCTCCCGATAAAAAGAAAAGAGCAGGGCCAGATGCTGCTCGCTCATCTGCTCAAGGGCAATGCCGTGGTCGGGATGGTCGATGATGACCTCATGGTGACCGTATCCAGCAATCGCCTGTTGTATTCCCCCTGTCACCCCCGGGGGGAGGGAGTCGTCATCCAGGATCGGGAAAGGGTTTTTGACTGCCCTGATCTCCCATTCTCCGGTCGCAGGTACCTGGAGGGCTGCCGGCGGCGTCAGCTGTTCGTTGCCGCGGCAGAAAGGACAGCTTTCCACGTACGCACGGAGATCTCGTTCCGGCGGCGCTTCTTCTTTGCGCGGCCGGTTTCCGCGTGCGGTGGAAATGAGCACGGACTGGGAGGGGGCGATGGGGTCGATGCGGATTTCCCGGATATTGTCATGGGCCATGGTGCGCGTCCTGTATCGGTTCTTTTGCAAGGGTACGGTGGTCTGTGTGAAGGGTGAGACCTTCTCTCCTGACAGAATAATGGCAGGGGAGGATCACGCCTGTTTCAGGGAGATTACCTGGTGATCTTCGCCCTCCACCTCTTTGATCACTGCCTGGCCGGCAATCACCTGCTTACCGTCAAAGGTCAGGCTGGGGCTGCCGTAGAGCTGCCAGCCGTTGTTCAGCCTCTCCGCGACTCTTTTGCAGAAGGCCTCGTCATCCGGGCCGGTGAGAAATGAGTAAAGTTTCATGAAAATTCTCCTTGGTTGTACCTGCTCACCATGATGTTGCAGGTCAGTTGTCAGCAGAGGAACTCCGGGTTTCATTGCCGGCCGTTCTCAGTCAGCCTTTGTTGAATATTTTGTAGATTGCTGAAAAGTCTTCTTGTTCTATGCCCTCGGCAAAGGTTCGGGCGTATAATTCTTTTACGACCGCTCCGGTAAAAAGTGTCTTTTTCTGTTCATAGGCCAGATCCTGGAGGCAATGGAGGTCCTTGTAAATTAAGGCACTTGAAAAGTGAGTTGAAAAATCTTCCTGGAGGAGTTTGTTTCTCTTGGCATTCAAGACCAGGGAGTTGCCGCCCCCCACAGACAAAATTTCCAGGATTTGTTCCTTCTCAATGCCAACGGATTCCCCGAGTGACAGGGCCTCGGCAAGGGTGGCCATAAAGCTTCCTAAGGCAAGATTGTTGATGAGCTTCATCTTGGTGGCAAGCCCTGCTTCTTTCAGATAAAAAATGTTTTTTCCAATGTCTTCCAAGATCGGTTTGACCTGTTCGTACCCTCTTTCAATGCCGCTGACCAGAAGAGTGAGAGCGCCCTGCGAGGCTGGAACGATACTGCCCAAGACAGGTGTTTCCAGATAAACAGCATCTGCATTTTTGCAAAGTTCATGAAACAGCGGCACCTCTTTAAAATGATTTGTAGAGAGATCGACGATAATCTTCCCGGAGATATCACCTGACAAGAGGCCCTCTTCCTGGCTCAGGACAGAGTGGACGGCATGACTGTCAAACAGGCAGACAAAAATAATTTCTGCCTGCCTGGTGACCAGGCGTGGAGAGGAAACGATTTCGGCCTTCATGCCCTCTGCCTTGGAGGGTGTCCGGTTCCAGACAGTGAGGGTATGGCCACAGTCTAAGAGTCTTGCCGCAATTGCTTTACCAAGGTGTCCAAGTCCGATAAATCCTAAATGCATCGTATCTCCTCGCTCATTATCTGATTAAAAATCAAGGTTTATTCGTAAAAAAGGTGAAGTCCTACAACCGCCAGTACCTGTATGAAAAAAATGTTCAAAGTACCCACGTATGTGGCAGTATAGCATGAACATTGAAAATATCAAAAAGGTCCATTCCCTTAGGTGTCAATTCATTTAGTTACGTTGTTTGATCCGATTGGTTGGCTGTGCCTGCCAGGGGTCATCCGGCCAGTGGTGTTTAGGATATCGACCGCGAAGCTCCTTTTTCACCTCATGGTAGGCGCCTTCCCAGAAGCCCCGCAGATCCTGCGTGATCTGCATCGGCCTCTGGGCCGGGGAGAGGAGGTGGAGCAGCACCGGCACAGTGTTGTTGCAGACCCTCGGGGTGTCGGCCAGCCCGAACATCTCCTGGAGGCGCACTGCCATCACTGGAGACTCGCCCGGGGTGTAGCGCAGTTTGATCCGTGAACCGCTGGGCGCGGTGAGGTGGCTGGGGGCTTCGCGGTCGAGCTGGCTCTGCTGCCGCCAGTCGAGCTGGGCGGCAAGGATGGAGAAGAGGTTGAGCTTTTTGAGATGTTCGAGGCTCCGCATCCCGTTGAGATAGGGCGCCAGCCACTGCTCAAGGCTGGCGAGCAGGAAGGGCTCGGATATATCCGGCCAGCCAGCATCCGGTTGCCAGAGCCGCATGCTTTGCAGCCGCGCCCGCAGCTCTCTTGCCTGGTCGCTCCAGGGCAAGGCGTCAAGGCCAAGAGTACGAAGACCTGAGAGCAGGGCGGCCAGCACCGCCTCCGGGGAAGGATTTGCCAGAGGGCCAGTCTCGAGGATAAGCTCATCCAGGCGCAGGAGACGCTGGGCCTTTACCGTTCCGCTCTGCTCCTCCCAGTACACCTTTTCCTCTCGTTGCAGTCGATGGGCGAACAGGGTCAGCAGGGCTTCTTTGGTCAGGGGGGCGGCGACAAAAATACGGCCCTCGATCCGGCCGGCGTCCAGTTCGGCGACTGCCAGATATTCGTGAGCAAGAAGAGGGTCATGGGCAGGGAGAAGCGCTCCACGTCCGGATGTCAGTTTGTATTGGCCCTGTCCCACAGTCCGGCGCTGGGCGATCCGGTCCGGAAAGGCCAGGGCCAGGAGTTCGCCTGCAGTTGTGCCCTCGCCCATGTTCCTGGCTGGTTTTTCCAGATGATCACGAAGTTGCCTGCTGGTCTGCTCGACCCTGCGGCAACCATCGGAGTCTGCCTCCATGGATTTTGCCGCCGCTCCCTCCCGGCGGAATGTTGCCAGGGTGTGGAGCCGGTCTTCGATATCTGCCGAACGCTCCCTGCCCTTGAGGATGTCTCGTTCCGAGAGCAGGGCGGCAAGGTCGCAGGCCAGTCGTGTGGCGCCATGTTTGGCAGCCGTCAGCAGCATGAGACCAAGGCGCGGGTGGGCCGGGAGATCGGACATTTTCCGGCCAAGGGGGGTGATACGGCCTTGGTGGTCGAGTGCCCCGAGTGCCAGCAGGACGGCTTGCGCCTGGGCGAAATGGCCGGCCGGCGGCGGATCCAGCCAGCGCAGGCCGGCAGGATCATGCACCCCCCAGCTGGCCAGGTCGAGTACCAGCTGGCTCAGGTCGGCACCGAGAATCTCCGGCGGGTCAAAGGGCTTGAGGCCATGATCCTCGCCCATACTCCATAAGCGGTAGCAGTGACCCGGGCCAAGGCGTCCGGCCCGACCGGCACGCTGGGTGGCCGAGGCGTGCGAGATGCGTTGAGTGGTCAGGCGACTGAGGCCGCTGTTGGCGTCAAACTGCGGGGTCCGCTTCCAGCCGCTGTCGACCACGCTATGGATGCCCTCAATGGTGACGCTGGTTTCGGCAATGGGCGTGGCCAGGATGATGCGCCGTCTCCCCTTCGTGTCCGGCTGCACCGCGGCGGTCTGGGCCGCAAGGCTCAGGTCGCCGTACAGGGGATGGATGGCGATTTTCCCCGAAGGCAGGGCAGAGGAGAGCAGCTC
>JANZPQ010000143.1:0-8538 GCA_038040945.1 Desulfobulbaceae bacterium
CGGTCACTGTCTCCGATAGTCTCAGCACAGCGCCGGATAAAGGCTTCATCATTCAAGTCACGACGCAGGGCATTCTCCGGCATGAACAGATGATAGCGTATCAAAAAAGAGAGACAGGTGCATTCCGCAGGATCAAGACCAAGTCTCACCCCTACAGCCCCCACCATCTCCGCCCCGATCAGGGAATGATTGCCGCCCGCCCCCTTGCCGATATCATGCAGAAGGGCGGCCAGAAAAAGGATATGCGGCGAGGCCACCAAAAGATAGACACTGGCATCCTTTTCCACAATCATTCGTAGCTCGGACACGGCCTGCAACAGATGCCGATCAACCGTGTAGATATGATAAATATCATGCTGGGCCAGGGTACTGATCCGCGCGAATTCAGGGATATAGGCGGTAAGCAGCCCGGTCTCCAACATCACCTCCAAAACAGGAAGTGGATCAGAGGGGTGTAGCAAAATCTCAAAAAAAGGCCTGGACATGCGAGGTGACACCCGCATCTTGTCATCCACCAGATCAAGATGAGCGCTAACAATTTTACGGGTTCGATGGTGAACAGGAGCCCCCGTTCTGGCCGAGACCAGAAACAGACGCATGAGCAGATACGGCCTGGCCGCCAGCTCTTTGGCGGAGACAACCAGATGAATGCGGTTGTTACGCAGCTCAATCCCCTTTTCAAGGGTCCGGTCACTCTTTGGCCTCTCACCCTTTGCTGCGATACCAAGGACTTCATCCACATGATCAAAAAAGAGGTCCGTGATCACCGCAATAGTCTGGAGATGACCATGCATCTCCCGCATGAACCTCTCCACGCCCAGCTTTCCTGTACCTGTTTTGTACCCGAACTCCCGGGCAAGCTCTTCCTGGTGCTCAAAGTAAAGCTGATCATTTTTGCGCCCGCTGATATAATGCAGGCGATTTCTGATCTTCACCAGCTCATTCCAGGAAGCCTCGAAGACCTCCTGCTCTTCCTTGAGCAGAATACCCGCCTCAACAATGTCCCGCAGGCCGTCCAGACCAAAGACAACCTTTGCCGTCCAGAGCATGGCCTGAATATCTCGCATTCCGCCTTTGCCCTCCTTGATGTGGGGCTCAAGCAGATAACTGTGACTGCCAAAACGCTCTCGACGTGCCGCACGGAAGGCCTTCATGCTGCGTACAAATTCATCCCGACTGCCTTCAATAAAACGCAACCGATACTGGGCCAGTAAGTCGTCGAACAAGACCTGCGCCCCCGTAAGAAACCTGGCATCAAGCATGGCGACCTGGAAGAAAAAATCGTGGCCGGCATGCTCGATGGATTCCTCAACCGTCCGCACACCGTGGCCGACCTCAAGCCCTGTATCCCAGAGTGGATAGAGAATAGTTTCAGCCACATGCTTGATCTCATCCTCCTGCTCCTTTTGGTAGAGGATCATCAGATCAATATCAGAATAAGGAAAAAGCTCCTGACGGCCGTAGCCGCCAAGGGCCACCAGGGCAACCGAGCTAGTCAGGTCACTGCCCACACCCTGAAAATGGTGACAGATAAAGGCATCAACCAATCTGCTCTGTTCAGCAAGCAGGGCCTGGCCACTCAGACCCTGCTGCCACAGTTTTTCCAAGGCGGCTCGTTGGGCACGAAGATGCGTTGACTTCATGGAGTATCTTTATCCGTGGCGGTGATTCTGCAAAGCGGCATAAGTAAATAAGATGGCCACCTAAGTAGCTTGTTCGTTATTTGGCAGACGCCACTCACAGAAACAGCTGTAAAGGTACTGTTTCTGTGAGTGGCATTAGAGTCTGTCATGATCGTCGGCTGATGTAGGCTGCCTGACGCCACACCAAGAAACAGCAGAACAGATTGCTTTTTCTTGAATGCGGCATAAGAGTCCGTAAGCTCTACAAGCAACATAAAGCCGTTGCTCGTAGAGCAAACGGACTCTAAATAGCGTCACGGTCCTCTTCGCCGGTGCGCACCCGGACAATACGCTCAACAGGCATGACAAAGATCTTGCCATCTCCAATCGTGCCGCTGTTGGCCGCATTTCTGATAGTCTCAACCACCTGAGCCACCTGGCTGGAGTCAACCACTATCTCAATCTTTATTTTAGGTATAAAATCAACAACATATTCTGCTCCACGATATATCTCGGTATGACCCTTCTGACGACCATACCCCTTCACCTCACTGATCGTCATCCCCTTGATTCCAATACCATTGAGCGCATCTTTCACATCATCAAGCTTAAATGGTTTAATAATCGCTTCAACTTTTTTCATGATATCTCCTTTTCAAAAATCAGAAAACAGAGGACAGATTTCCAATACAGCACATGTCCTGCTTTTTCGCTTTCAACTTTTTTCGCTCTTTCTTCCAAGTAACTTCACAGTTACTTTATGATAAATCGCCGCCGCAGGCGGTGTGGGACGCTAATGAGTATAACCGACCTCACTGTGCTGGGTCAGATCTAGTCCTTGAGTCTCATCATCCAAGCTTACCCGAAGACCAATCGTTGCGTCTATCATTTTCAAGACAATAAAAGTTACCACTACCGAGTAAGCAATAGTTGAACCAACGCCAATTGCCTGAACTGTCAGCTGATGCGCATTGCCGAAGAAAAGCCCATCAGCCCCAACAGGATTCACGACTGTTGAGGCAAAAAGACCGGTTGCAAGCGCCCCCCAGACACCACCAATGCCATGGATCCCAACCACGTCGAGAGAATCGTCATAGCCGAGTTTGGCCTTGGCCAAAACGGCAAAATAGCAAAATAGCAGAGTACACCTGCCACACCGCCCATGACAATAGCAGAAACTGGACTGACAAAACCTGCACCCGGGGTAATTGCCACCAGCCATGCCAGAGCACCGGAAGCAGCGCCAAGGACAGTCGGTTTTCCCTGCATCTTCCATTCGGCAATGACCCAGGTAAGGACACCAGCACCTGTAGCCACTTGGGTAGTAAAGATGGCAAGAACACCAATGGGACCTGCAGAGAGCGCACTCCCCGCGTTAAAGCCAAACCAGCCGAACCAGAGCAGACCGGCGCCCAGAATGGTCATTGGCAGATTATGAGGATGCATGGAATCACGACCATACCCTTTTCGTCTGCCAAGGACAAGCGCCGCCACCAGGGCTGCAGCGCCAGAATTAATATGAATAACTGTACCGCCGGCAAAATCAAGCGCGCCCATCGCGCCAAGCCAACCACCTTGCCCCCATACCCAATGACAAACAGGAAGGTAAACGAGGGTTGACCACACAACCGCAAAGGCCAGAAAGGCCGAAAATTTCATCCGCTCAGCAAAGGCCCCGGTGATCAGAGCCGGAGTAATAATAGCAAACATGAGCTGAAAAGCACAAAACAACAGATCAGGAATGGTCTCTGAATAAGGCCCAGGCACAAGTCCTACACCCTTCAAACCGACATAATCAAGATTACCGACAAAATGACCGACATCCGGACCAAAGGCCAGAGAATAGCCGAAAGCAACCCAGAGCACAGAGATAATCCCCATACAGATAAAACTCTGCATGATCGTTGACAGCACATTCTTACTGCGAACAAGGCCACCGTAAAACAGGGCCAGCCCCGGGGTCATCAACATCACCATGGCTGTGGCAATGAGCATAAAAGCAGTATCTCCACTATCCATCATCTTCTCCTTGTTTTCAAATATGCTTAATTATTATAGGCCGTCTCCGAATGTTCTATCGAATCAAGACCAACCACCTCATCCTCCTCTGTCATTCTGAGCCCCATCGTTGCATCAATGACCTTCAAAAGAATCCAGCTGACCACCAGAGTATAGCCTCCAACAACCACTACACCTATTGCCTGCTTGATGAGCTGGGCACCATTACCTCCGGCCAGCAGACCATCCACTCCACCTGGATTTACCGAGGTAGAGGCAAAGATCCCCAGACAGAGCGTACCCACCACTCCTCCAACCCCATGAATCCCAACCACGTCAAGCGAGTCATCAAATTTGAGCCGGCTTTTTAAACGGACGGCAAGAAAACAGGCAACTCCGGCGAGAAGGCCAATAACAATGGCCGCATTAGGACCAACAAAACCAGCCGCCGGAGTGATCGTAGCAAGCCCGGCGATGGCCCCCGATGCCGCACCCAGAGTCGTGGCCTGACCCATGACAAATCGTTCCATCGCCACCCACATGAGCATACCAGCCATACCGGCAAGATGCGTAGCCACAAAGGCCGTGGCCGCAACCTCATTAGCGGCAAGGGCTGAACCACCATTAAAGCCAAACCAGCCGAACCACAGCAGGCCAGTTCCCAGCAGGGTCATTGGCAGATTGTGAGGCATAAAACTCGTCCGGCCATAACCCCGCCGTGGCCCAATGACGAGAACAGCCGCTAAAGCTGCCGCCCCGCAAGTTACGTGGACAACCAAGCAGCCGGCAAAATCAAGCACACCCATCTGAGCCAACCAGCCCCCCTTGGCCCAGACCCAGTGACAGACAGGATTATCCACTCAGAGTGTCCAGGAAAGGGCAAAGACCAGAAAAGGGGCAAATCGCACCCGCTCAGCAAAGGCACCGGTGATAAGGGCCGGGGTGATAATGGCAAACATGCACTGATAAATCATAAAAACAGTATGCGGAATCGTGGTCGCATAGTCTGGGCTTGGGGCATTGCCAACCCCGCTCAAGGCAAACCATGATAGATCCCCTATAACCCCACCGACATCGGGGCCAAAGGACATCGAATAGCCCAGATAAACCCACTCCATGGAAATCAGGGCTATCATAAAAAAACTCTGCATGAGAGTCCCTAAAACATTCTTTCCGCGCACCATCCCAGCATAAAAAAGAGCAAGCCCCGGCGTCATCAGTAACACCAGGCCAGCTGCAGCCAGGATAAATGCCGTATCCGCCTTGTCCATCTTCTCCCTCCCTCCATATAAGTTAAATAATACGCCAACCTTTCCGCCCTGCCATAATCACACCATGACCGATTTACGGCACCAGACAGATACAGCATAAACAATAAAGAGAAATACATCTCATCACCGATACCCTATCAAGAAACGTACCAGATGAACAAAAAAGACAACAACTACCGAAAATAACACAATATATCATCAAAGATGAAACAAACACTCAGGCAGAATTGTATTACAATTTTGCAAAAAACATCTACAAACATGCCACTTTTGTTATTTTTTCACTTGAGCAAGGCGGCAACAGCTCCATTTTTCACCGAAATTATTTACATTTCATCATATGGAGGGTATCGTTGTAAAGGTAGAATCATCAATATAATTCTCGCATTCTCCACCCTAAGCAAAAAGGTCGTCCCTGCCATGAATATTAATGGGCACCACTTCAGAACTATCTGGCCAGACCCTGAAAATCAGGGCCGTATCTGCATTATTGACCAACGTCAACTTCCTCACCAGTTTATCATTGAGTCCCTGACTTCTCTGGACGATTCTGTACGAGCCATCAAAGATATGCATGTGCGGGGCGCCGGTCTGATTGGAGCTACTGCCGGCTTTGGTATGTACCTGGCAGCAATGAGCGCCTCGGATCATGAGGTGGATGAAATTTTGGGGAAGGCGGCAACCCTCTTGATCAGCAGTCGGCCGACTACCAGAAATCTGGGATGGGCCGTTGAACGTGTTCTTGAGGCCGTTAAAAAAATCACTGAAGGAAGAGAAAAAAAGAAGATGGCGTATACGACCGCCTGTAAGATTGCCGACGAAGACGCCGCCTTCTGCAAGCGGATCGGCATGCACGGCCTTGAGATCATTGCCGCCATCAGTAAAAAGAAGAATGGAGAAGCCGTTAATATCCTCACCCACTGCAATGCCGGCTGGCTGGCCTTTGTTGATTACGGGAGCGCCACAGCCCCCATCTATGCAGCACGAGACGCAGGTATTGCTGTGCATGTTTGGGTAGACGAGACCCGCCCCTGGAACCAAGGGGCAAAGCTTACCGCCTGGGAACTACAACAGGAAGGCATCGCCAATACATTGATAACCGACAATACCGGAGGTCACTTGATGCAGAATGGCAGGGTGGATCTGGTCATTGTCGGGTCTGACAGAACCACCCACACCGGAGATGTTGCCAACAAGATAGGAACCTACCTGAAGGCCCTGGCTGCCCATGACAACAACATTCCTTTTTATGTTGCCCTGCCCTCTTCCACCTTTGACTGGGATCTGGAGGATGGCGCTCAAATTCCCATTGAACAGCGCTCAGGGGATGAAATCACCCAGATCAGCGGTATAAATGATACAACAGGGAAGATTGAGACCGTTCGACTGGTTGCTCCAGGGACCCGGGCAGCGAACTACAGCTTTGATGTAACACCAGCACGACTTATAAGCGGACTTATCACGGAAAGAGGAATCGTTCAGGCCAACAAGGAAGCGATCCATGCTCTTTTCCCGGAAAAAAACGAATCTTACGCAAGGACAACTATGAAATCAGCAGAACACAGAAATTTTATTCGTAAAAATGCACTCCATCTTCTCGACTATCTTGTCATCGACGAAAACGGCTTGCAAACAACATACTCTATGGGCCGGACCCTGGACGTAAGTGAAAATGGGCTGAAACTGGAAACAACCCAGCCAATCTCCAAGGGGGACACCCTGCTGATTACTGTTGGCGTAGAGGATGATCTTGTAGATCTTCGCGGCGTAGTTGTCCACACAGAGATCCTTGACAATCAGCATATTACCGGCCTTGAATTTCAGGATATTTCTGAGGAAGGAAGAAGGATTTTCAAGAAATATGCCGAGGCCTTCCGCTCAGTGCGAGCTCAAACCCCCTGATTTAAGCCTTGCGTCTTTCCCACACTGAAGCGGGGAAAGATCCTCACAGGTCTGGAGAGGAGTTGTTCCCAGGGACAAAAGAGTGTGCGGCGCTATCGCCGTCCCCGCTTCTATCTTACATCCCTCAAGATAACTATAGGCGCCGACACATACGTTTTCTCCAAGCTCGCTGTCTTTAATAATAGCTCCGTTTTCCAGGGTACAGTTTTTTCCTATAACAGAATGACCTGTAAGGTGTACTCCAGGATAGATATTGACATCCTGGCCAATTGAAACCTCTGGGGCAATGGAGGTAGTCGCAGGGTCATGCATGCTAATCCCTTCCAGCATCAATTGGCGGTTGCGGCGCATCTGTAATTCTTTGTGCGCCTCTGCCAATTCTATGCGTGAATTCACCCCAAGCACATCCAGAGGCAGCGACGTTATGTATTTTTCAACAGAATACTTCTGGTCTACAGCAAGGGAAACGATGTCGGTAAGATAGACCTCACCCTGACTATTATCTGTTCCTACCTTTTTCAGGGTTGTGAACAGAAAGTCAGCGTTGACACAATAGATCCCGGCATTGATCTCCCTTATTTTTTTCTGCTCAGGGCTCGCATCTTTTTCTTCGACAATGGAAAGGACATGGCCCGTCTCATTGCTGATGATCCGCCCGTAATTAGTTGGATTTTCAAGAAGAGTGGTCATAATCGTTAGCGGCCCGCCATGCGCCAGATGTTTTCTGTACATCTGTTCAAGAGTTTCACTCTGAATCAGCGGGGTATCACCACAAAGAATCATGACGATACCTTTTTTGCTGCCAAGTAACTGCTCGGCACAGAGAACAGCATGGCCAGTACCGAGTTGCTCTTCCTGAATGCACAACTCTATGTCAAAGCAGGATATGGCTCGTTCAACCTCATCACGCTGATGACCAATGATAGCGACCGTTGTATCAGCACGCAAAGGTTGAACGGCACTCAGCACATGATGCAGCATGGGGGCATAGAAAACCTGATGCAAGACCTTGGCCTTTTCAGATTTCATACGGGTACCTTTGCCCGCTGCCAGGATGAGAATGGAAAGAGCTGATTGATCAGACACAGAAATTCCTTTGTGTTGAGTAAGTGTATTCGTAACCGAGATGGCCATTTAAAAAATAGTAAATGCAATCCTCCCAATTATCCAGAATTTACCAATCTGTCAAGGACAGGAACAGACAGAACACTTCTTCAAGAGATGGTCTCCTCCTTAGACGCAGAAAAGCCCCAATCCGTTTCCTGATTGGGGCTTTTTATATAAAAAATTCGGCGGCGTCCTACTCTCCCACACAGTCACCCATGCAGTACCATTGGCGCAGAAGAGCTTAACGACCGTGTTCGGAATGGGATCGGGTGGATCCTCTTCGCAATGACCACCGAAAAAAGTGGAATACAATTGAACATACAAAGCATACTTGATTCGCTTTATATCATCAACTTATAAAAATCGATAATCGAATAGTAGAGTATTCAGTACTAGGTTAATCAATCAAATTGGATAAGCCTCACGGCTTATTAGTATCGGTTAGCTACATGCATTACTGCACTTCCACACCCGACCTATCAACGTTGTAGTCTTCAACGAGCCTTGAGGTGACTTACGTCACGGGATCTCTAATCTTGGAGTGGGCTTCCCGCTTAGATGCTTTCAGCGGTTCTCCCTGCCGAACTTAGCGACCCCGCAATGCCCCTGGCGGAACAACTGGAACACCATAGGTTCGT
>JANZPQ010000144.1:0-9788 GCA_038040945.1 Desulfobulbaceae bacterium
CCCCACGAAGCGACAAAATTCCACCACCCGCCTTCTGGCGGGCCCCGCCGAACCCGCCATGGTAACGGTTCTTTCAAGGCCGTACACGCCGGTGGTATGTGTCACGTTGTGTTAAGGCAAAATGAGATAGCAGAAAAGAGCGGTGCCGCCTACCACCCATGGCCACCTATAATATCTTTTATCTTGCTCGCTGTTTCTTCCTGTACCAGCATCATCTTCTTGCTGCTTGCCTTTTTGATCTTTTCGGTCAGGGTCTCTATGTCGGTCGGTTTCTCAAGAAGATCCAGGGCGCCAAGCTTTATCGCCTCAATTCCTTTTTCAACGGTAGCATGACCGGTAAGGAGGATAACCTGCAGATTTGGATTCTTGGCTCGTATGAGCTTCAGCGCTTCAATACCGTCCATGTCCGGCATCTGCTGGTCGCGGACGAGGGCGTCAAACGACTCGAGATCGACAGTGTCGAGCACATCCCTGGCGCTGGTACTGGTTGATACGTTCATGCCCCTGGTGCGCATCCGCTCTGCAAGGGTCTCTACGAAATCTTTTTCATCATCCACAAGTAAGATTTTTTCAGCCATTGTATCACTCCTTCAAAATATGATGTAATGTCCCGGCAGATAATCAGTCGAGGTTTATTGAATTCTCCTGCCAAAACGAGCGCAGGTGGGTAAATCTGCAACAGGCAACAAGAAGATGTATCTCTCTCGGAGAATATCTTTATTTGTCTATCGATAGAGGCAGGCGCAAAATAATCTCACCTGTATCGTCATTTATTTCCATCGTGGCCTTCAGGAGGCTTGCAAGGGCGTTCTCCTCATCTCCAGGAAATGAACTCCCTGATTCCTCCTGAAGAGTTCCAGAATGTTTAAACTCTATTATTACTCCATTTTCCACATCTTTGGTAATAATGGAGACGTTTTTTTTCTCTCCGGCAAGATCCATGGCCTTGTCAAGGCAGAGCCAGACAAGGTTTTGCAGAAGAAAGGGTGAGGTGGTGATGCTCAAGGGGGTTGCTGAGGCCTGTTGTTCAAGATGCACCCCGCGATTGGCTGCAAACCTGAGGGACAGTTTGATGACAACAGCGATCAATTCATCGAGTGCAGTCGTTTTAATGTGATCGTCAACGCTGTGGGCAAATTGATTCATATTCTTGCAGATCAGATCTGCCCGCATGACCTGTTCTGCGATTTTAGAGGAAATGGTTTTGATGCGCTCAGGTTCAATGGGGACACCCCTTGCGGCCATTATGGTAAAATCACTGAGAAGGCCGGCATTTTCGTTGATAATGGCCAGGACATTTTTGATTTCATGGGAAATGGATGCCGACATCTTCCCATAAAAAGTAAGCCCTACTCTCCCTATTAGTTCCCAGTTTGCATGCATATATTCACCTGTCAGGGAGCTATAAGGAAATGATCGTTGTCTTCTCTATCATTTTGTTACAGCTCGCTTTGTTATTCATACCATATTTATATGGTGGTTAGTTGAGACTACCAGTATACTGGCCAAGGATTTCGGTAATTTTTGCAATGAGGACGTCAATATTAACCGGTTTCACCAGGTAGCAGTCAGCCCCCTCTTCCGAAGAGGCGCTATAAAAGTCCTCGGCGGAGCCATGGCCGGTCATGAAGAGGTATCTCATCTGCGGCTTGATCTCCTGTATCTTTTTTCGTAACTCCAGGCCGCTCATTCTCGGCATTTTCATATCGAGAACTGCAAGGTCATAGGTCGTAACCTGGATTTTTTCCATTGCATCTTCACCACTGGTCACCCAGTCCGCGTCAATGCCTCGTATCGATAAGCGTTCAGCAAGGGTGGAAACCAGCTCCTGCTCGTCGTCCACCAGCAAAATTTTCATTTCTTTTTACCTCTTTTTACTTATATTCGTTAATGGCAGGGTGATGGTGAACTCTGATCCCGTCCCAAATTTACTCACCACGCCAAGTTTGCCGTTTAGTTCCTGGATAAGTCCGTAGGTAATCGAAAGACCAAGGCCTGTACCTCCTGTCTTCGTTTTTGTGGAAAAAAACGGTTCAAAAATTCGTTTCAAATCCTCTTGCGGTATGCCGCTGCCATCATCTTTAACACTGACAGCAACGAAATCATGCTCCACCCGGCGTATTTTGATGTCCAGGTGGCCATTGTCCTGCATGGCAGCAAAGGCGTTATTGACCAAGTTCAGCAGAATCTGCTGCAGCTTGCCACGATCGGTTTCAAATTGTGGAATATTTTCTTCAATATCGACGTTCACCAAAATACTTCTGTATTCTGCTTCCTTCACCAGAAAACCCAGCACGTCTTCTATAACAGCCTTGATGTCCACGTTCTGAATACTGACATCAAGATGGCGGGCAAATCCCAGCAACCGTTTGGTGATATTCCCGCAACGTTCCACCGATGCGAGAATAGAGTCAATCAGCCCGAGGATCTTGGTGTCATGTTTGTATTCTTCCTTATAGGAAAAAATATCTTTCATCAGGCCGGCTTTTTCGTTGATAATGGCTAGCGGATTATTGACCTCATGGGCCACACCGGCGGCAAGACGGCCTATGGATGCCAGCTTGCTCGATTGCTCCACTTCGTGCAGGGTGGATACCCTTTTCAGATCCGCCAGGAAGATCTGGTTGACCAAGTGGGTGGCTACCCGGTAGACTACAACCAGAATAGCAATAATCGAGAGCGCCACAAAAAAGATGATCAAATTCCGTGTCTTACGCCAGGGCTGCATAAGAATCGTTTTCTCTTCAGTGAGCATGAGGATAAATGGCGTTTCAGGAATATATGCATAGCCGATGATAATTTTCCTGAACTGGCTGTCTGTGACCTCCATAACTTCAGTGTGTTCAGAGTACTCTGGAACAGGAAGCGCTGTCTTGCTCAGCACGTTTCCATGAGATCGGGACGGTGTCTGGATGGTACCGTATTTATTTATGAGAAAGGTGTCTTCGCTGCCACTCAGATTGATATCGGAGAGTATCCGGTTAAAACGTTCTGTTTCAAGTGTTGCCCGTAGCACATAAAAAGCGCCGTTGGGAAGCGTATGTTTAAAAGCAATGATAAGATGCGGGATCTTGCGAAAACCGAGATAGACATCGCTTATATAGTGATTCTGGATCACGACCTCCTTGAACCACTCCTCAGATGAATAATTAACGTTTTGCAGGTCGTATGGACCGACATATTGAATCTGTTTGCCGGATGCGTCAATAACCCCCAGATCTGTAAATCCTCCGATGGAATCTTTCAAGCTTTGCAGAATGTTAACCAGTTGCCAGTTGTTATTTATCTGCTCATAGCTGTTGCTGCGAATGATGTAGCTCAGGGCAGCCTTCCGTTCTGAGACAAAAAAAGAGATCGTTCTTTTGGCATTGGAGACTTGGCGAATAGTTCGAAGGTCGATTTCAATCTCTGTATCATTTTTTATCACCAAGAAAGTAAAGGTGGTCAGACAGAGGAGGGGGATCAGGGCGACACAGAGGAGAATGAGTATCCTGTTTATCCATAATTTCTTGAAATTAAAAAGGCTTTTAAAAAGGCCGGAATCAGTTGCTGTGTAGCTGAGGAACTCTGGTTTGAATATTTTGAACAGGGGCATTATTTGTTCACCTTGAGATAAAACAAAAAGACTTTTCAGGTGGCAGAAGCGGAAGAAAGGAGCAGCTCGTACTTTGTTTTTGTTCCTGCTCCTTTCTTCTTTATGTCGTGATTTTCAACTGTTAATTACCCGCCTGAGCTTTCTTTTTTTCCTGCACTTTTTTGTTTGCCTCGTTGAGCTTCGCGGTCAAGACCTCAATATCTACAGGCTTATGCATATAGGCAAAGGCACCGAGCTGCAGACAGGTTTTCCTGTCTGTCTCCGAACCATGTCCTGTTAACATGATGACTTCCACATCCGGTCGAGTTTTCTTGACCCTTCGTAACACCTCGATACCATCCAGTCCCGGCATTTTGAGATCAAGCACGAGTACGTCCGGCTCATCTTCGGCGATCAATGCAAGGGCCGACTCTCCGTCATGGGCAACAGCAGACCCCATGTCACGTAGCAAAAGCCGTTCTGACAGGGTCTGCACAAACTCGCATTCATCATCGACGAGCAGCACCTTAGATGGAATATTAAAGTCATATTTACGGTAAAGGTCTGTTTCGTGAAAGTTTGAGCCCAGCTTGATTTCAACACTCTCAACACCCTCCACCTTGCCGCTAATCTCTTTCAGCTCCTCCTTCAGCCGGTTCAGCATGAGGACGTTCTTGTTGATGGTAAGGAGAAGGCGCGAATCCGATGCAATTACATCAACATTGTGTCCAGCGTGGCCAAGGGCTACGGCAACTCTGGAGGCTAGAAGAAAGTCTTTGACCGCCTGCTTGGAAGCGGATGTGGGATTGAGAATATCTTTCTGCAGGTAGTCATCGATGAGTGATGCCGCCTCTTTAACATTGCTCTTTCCCATGGGGATCACCAGGTCATACAGTGAGGGATCCCATGGTTCTTTCACCCCATAGAGGGTATGCACCCAGTAGGCCCGTTCTATGTCCAGCTCTTTGATCATCTTAAGGGCTTCTTTTTCATTGAGTCCCTGGTTCTCAGTGGCCACAGAGATACGGTACGCCATGTCGCCTACAAGACAGACATGGAGAATATGGGTGATTGCACGGGGAATAAGGAGCCCTCCATATCCGGCGATCAGAAGTTTATGCTCAGATAAAATCTCAGCAACGGCTAGCCTCAGGTAGGCAAGAGAAAGTTCTTTTTCGTGGGTGAACTTGTTGAAAACTGATGTCTGGGATGAAAAAGCACGTTCCAGTTTTTCTTCACTCATGCCGGACAGTTTACTGGCCCTGACAATAATATTATTTTCCGTTACCAGAGTCGATCCGGTCCTGTCGAGAACCTCTTTAACTACTGAACTTCCATTGCAGAAATCACTGCTGAATATTGTAACACAAGGCATTTTGATCCTCTCTTGAGTAAAATTTATGCAGGAATATATTTAGTCAAAGGACAATTATTGCAACCTTCACTTGGCAGATCTGTCTGATAGTGAATTATGTCGACAATTTTTTCAACAGCGGTCTTGGTGTCGGGATAAAAATTTTCTTTTCCAATCTTGTCAAAAAGATGCGTTCGTTCCATAACGGCTATGACCTTACCCTTGGTGCTGCTGATGGCAAAACCGAGACCTGCGGCACGAACGCGGGCGACAACATGGGCCAGCGCCTCTTCACCGGAGGCATCCATGTCGTTAATACCGCTGGCGTCAAGGAGGATGTAACGAAGATCCGGATGTTCCGTCCTGAATTTGATAACCTGCTCATCGAGATAACTGGCGTTGGCAAAAAAGAGGGCGCCGTCAAAACGGACAACCGATATGTGGCGGCAGCCTTTAAGCCGGTAATGTTCGGCGCTTTTGAGAGTCTTTTCTTCATTCATGGACAATTCGGCAACAACCGGCCGCATGGATTTGTAGAGAAAGACAGCCATGGAGAGTGCTACACCTACCATGATACCTTTGTCAAGATGTGGGGCATAGGCCAGGGTAACAAGAAAAGTGATAACTGATATGGCGCCATCATACCACTGGGCCTTCCAGGCGTGAACAAAACCATGCACATTTAACAGGCCGATAACCGCCTTCATGATAACCGCCGCCAAAGTGGCCTGGGGCAGATGATAAAGTAGGGGAGTAAAAAAGAGCAGAACGATGACGACACAGGCACTGGTAACCACCGAAGAGATACCGGAAACTGCGCCTGCCTGCAGGTTGACGGCCGAACGGGAGAAGGAGCCGGAAACAGCGTAACTTGAGCCGACTGAGCCCAGCATATTGGCAAGCCCCTGACCGATCAATTCCTGGTTCGGGTCGAGTCTCTGGCCTGTCTTGGCAGCCATGGCCTTGGCAATGGCAATGGCCTCCATGAAGCCCAGCAGAGCTATGATGATGGCGGTTGGCAGCAGCTTTCCAAAGGATCTCGTTGTTAAATGTGGAATGGTGAATTGCGGCAGACCTTCCGGGATCTTGCCGATAATAGCGCCCCCCCCCGTCAGCTTGATACCAGTGAGCTTCAGCTGTTCGTTTTTCACCTTGAGGCGCCAGGTTCCGCCATCGGTAACGAGACCGTCTGGAATTGAATCCTTGGGATAAAAGGCGTACTCTTTTCCTTCTCCGATCGCTTCAAATTTCAGGAGTCGCAGTTCAGAGCGCAGCTCATGCGCCTTGTCTTTAGAGTGTCCCATGTGGGCGGTAATCATGTTGATTTCCCCCTGCAGTTGAATCTGCTCAACTGTCGGGCCATGGGGATCTGGTTGAGATTTGCGCAGCTCATCAAGGGTATTTGCAAGCTTCACCCTTTCCTCGCCTTGCTCTTTAATCAAGTTGACCGAGTGATTAAAATCAGAAATTTTTTCTTTCACTCCAGGAAGATGGATGGAAGAAACGTCAATAACGGCATCCTTGTTGTATCCGCTGAAATAGGAAATCAGGGTTGTCACAAGGACCGCAACCAGGACGTTGGGTATCCTGGGGTTGATTTTTCGTAAGACCACCATGATAACGACCGCGCTTACACCGTAGAGCAGGGTCGGCATATGGGTGTAATCCAGGGCTGCTTTAGCTACCTGGATCATCGTTTCATAGTGATGTGCGGCATTGTCGACATCGACGCCGAAAAATTTTGAAAACTGGGATGAGGCAATAATGATGGCTGCCGCATTGGTGAAACCGTTGACTACCGGATGGGAGAGAAAGTTAACAACCAGGCCGAGCCGAAGGACACCGAGCAGGAACTGGAAGATACCGACAATAAGCGCCAGGATAATGGAGTAGGCAATAAACTCCGGCGAACCGGCAGTGGCAAGTGGTTCAAGAGAGGCTGCTGACATGAGGGAGACAACAGCCACCGGACCGGTTCCCAATTGGCGGCTTGAGCCAAAAAGTGCTGCCACCATGGGAGGAAGAAAAGCGGCATAGAGGCCATAGTAAGCAGGCAGTCCGGCCAGTTGGGCATAGGCCATGGATTGTGGAATAAGAACCAGGGCGACGGTCAGCCCCGCCATTGCGTCGAGCCGCAGGTCACTGCCTCGGTATCCTTTAAACCAGGCCAGAAAAGGAAATATTTTGGTAAGCATTGTGTTCTCTAGTGTTGATGGTTATCTGGATAAATTTTCCAGCATTGTCTTGGACTCTTCAATTGAGCTCATGTTCTCATCTGACACTCTCTGCGGTGGTGACTTATCATGAAATAATTTTTTATTAATTTCTACCAACCTTGGCAGCCAAAGGAGAAAATATGATATACGCAAGGTGAATCACTCAAGGTTAAGTTTTTTGGAAGGGAGTCTTTAAAGCAGCCCGGATATAGCAGAACTCTTTTTCAGAAAGCTCTGTTTTCATAGGCAGTCCACTTTTTTTGCATTCATTGCAGGTGGCAGGATGAATCCGCAGGGGAAGTGTTGCTATTCCCTAGCCTGATGAGGTAATGTTAGTATTAAAATACTCATTAAGGAATTCTGGCTGATTTTACAATTCCTCAGTATGTCTGACTTTTTTTAAATTTTTTTATTATGGGCGATCAGTCCTTAAATGTCAAATCTGCAGAGGCTGATTTCCGGTTTTGATACGCTGTTTTTTTTATTTTTTTATTGTAAATTCGTGATGTTGAGTGTTTTAAAATTAAAAATTTTATTTTCTTAATACTTTTTGTTATGGATATCGATCAGGAAAAAAAAGCACAGGCCTTACAGAAGGCCAAAGAATTGATAGCCCAAGGCGAAAAACAGAGGGCTCGGGTTCGACTATTGCGTCAGGTTGAAGAGTTTGAATCGGGAAAGAGTAGTGTGCTGTTGCAGGACGAATTTGTCCGTAATATATCGCAACTGATTGTTGAGGCCCCGAAAAACGGGACTTCAAACCGTGCCGGGATTCTTCTCGAGATATTGGGCAAACATGCCTGCGGGGAGGAGGGCACAGTTCGGGAGCGTGCTGTCATGGCCCTTTCCTTTTGCTCCAGCCTGTTGTCTGCTGGAGAGGAGTACGACCTGCTGGCCAAGGTGACCTTCCTCCTGGCGCATTGGCTGAAGGTTGAAACAAGCTATTACCCGGTTTGTGATACCGTCTGCCGACAGCTACAGCAGGATGGGCTCAGGATGCTCGATGAGAGACAATGGCAGGACTTTGACTCGCTGCTTGAGATCCTGTTTCAGATTCAATCCGGTGTCCTGGAAAAAGGGAATGTGATTCGGGGGCTCGTTGCAAGGACCCAGGATGCACTGGCAGCCCCACATATCCTAGAGGAACTTGCCCTGATTTGTCTGAACGGTCATGGAAAACGGCAGCTCCTGGCCGAGAAGATCCTGATCCATCTTGGCCGTCGTTCCGTTATCTTTCTCCTTGAAAAACTCTTGCTGTCGCAACAAAAAAATGAACGTCTGCAGCTTATAAAAATGATTTCCGAGACAGGAAAGGTGGCAATACCTGTACTCAAGGAGTCTCTGAACAAGGAACTGCCCTGGTATGGGGTACGGAATATTGTTTTGCTTATTGCTGCCATGGATGACTCTTCCCTTGTCTCCCTGGTGCTCCCTTTGCTGAAACATGAAGATCTCCGGGTCCAGCAGCAGGTTATTGAGTGTATTGATGCTCTTGCGGGTGGTGATAAAAAGAAATATTTCCTGGCTGCCTTGTTGCTGGTTAATGATGAATTAAAGGCATACCTGGTCAGTCAGCTGGGGCAACTTGGGGGTGCCGAGTGTGCGGATGAGCTGCTCGATATCCTGGCAGAGCGTCATGCTCTTGCCGCCCATGTGCGCGATGAGATTTTGAGTCAACTTTGCATTGTCCTGCGTCTGGCGCCACAGCAGCGAACCCTTATTCTTTTACGACAGCTTGTGGCTGAGCGGGAAAAGAAAGGGGGTGGGTATGACTCGGTAGGTCTTGTTGCCAGACGCACCTTACAACTCATTGAATCGCAATTGCAGCCTGCGGCCATGCAGGGAGCAGGCGGGCAGGCGGAGGTTTCTATGACTTCTTATTCGGATGGAGAACAACGGTCACGGCTGAATCAGCCCGATCTGGAGGCACAGATTCAGCAACTGGTCCAGGAAAAAAAGATAAAAGAGGCCATGGCCTTGATTGCTGAACATGCTGTGCATGCGGCAAGAGAAAAAGATTTTGTAGCGGCCGAAAGATTACGTGAGCGGATGATGGCGGTGAATCAAAATGCCTTGATTGAGGTCATCGCGGTAGCTAAAGTCATAGAGGAAGAAAAGAACAATGCCATCAGCAGTCACCATCTCAGCATCTGGAGTGAGCTGTATGACTTTCTGGACACCGATGCCTTCAGCGCCCTCTATCATTGTCAGCGCTTTAAGGAGTATCAGGCTGAAGATGTTATTGCCCGGCAGGGGGATATTAATCCCACCCTCTTCTTTATCAATGGCGGCCAAGTGGCCCTGACCTACAGGCAAGGCCATAAAGAAAAATTTCTTAAACGTTTGAACCAAGGAGAAATTATTGGTCTTGGACCTTTTTTTGATGTCTCGCTATGGACGGTGACGCTGACGGCCATGACCGCGGTAAAATTGCAGATTCTGGAACGGGAATCCTTCCTGAATCTGTTGCCGCAACATCCCGGGCTGGAATCCAGTCTGGCTGATTTCTGTCGTCGATCAGATAATATTCCAGAACTGTTGAGGATATCTACTGAGAGTCGACGGCAGGAAGTTCGTCATCCAGCCCACCTGGTTATTGTCAACAGCGTGTTGGATGCGCATGGAAATCCATCGCACACGAAAT